>JALVAQ010000507.1 GCA_027011095.1 Bacteroidales bacterium | reverse complement strand
AGAGTATATTAAACTGGTGTGGCATTGAGCTCTCTCCGGAGGCCTTAAAACAAAAGCCGGTTTATCAGCTTGCCGAGTTTTTGTACAATTCGGTTACCTCGTCAACAAGCCCCAATATCTACTTTAATTATTTTTTAGATTTTATTGTTGAAAAAGAGCCTCTTTTTGAAAACCGCCCGGATGCCTTTTTAGAACTCTGGGAAAAGAAGAAAGAGAAGCTGTACATTGTAATGCCCGAAGGCGAAAATGCCGTTAGGATTATGACCATCCACAAGGCAAAAGGGCTTAAATTTCAAGTGGTTATTCTTGACCATCAAAACCGGAGGACACGTCTGTCGAAAGAAGAATTCTGGACAAATCCAAATATTGCCGAAGCACCTGATTTAACCACTACATTGTTGCCGTTGAGTGACAAACCGCTGAAAGCGCTCGGTATGGAAAGTATCTACAATCATGAGCAGGAAAAAACGCGCATGGACTTTTTAAACCTTATCTATGTTGCGTTTACAAGGCCGGTTGAGGCTCTTTTTATTATGGCTGAATCAGAAGGGAAGAGAGAAAAACTTTCAAAAGAGGTGATTAAGTTTTTGAAAGCTTCAGGTGCCTATAGTGAAGATACCTTGTTGTATGAGTTCGGCATGCTACAAAAACTCGATGCCCCTGAAAACAAACAGCAAAAAGAGATACCACTCAGTCGGTGGATGAGTAATGGAGGTGATTTTCCGGTACAGGTTGCTCCTGCCGATGAAGTTTATTGGGAGCTTGCCGGTGGCCTTTCACATCGTGCCAGAGGAAAACTGGTTCATACCATCCTGTCTGCCATTCGAACTTCAAAAGATATTCAAAAGTCGGTAAACCTTTTTCTATCTAAGGGAGTCATTGATACTAACGAAGCCGAACAACTGACAAGGATAATCCGTCAGGTAACGGAACATCCTGCTTTGAAAACATTTTTTTCGGAGGATGTTGTCGTAAAAAACGAAACAGAGGTTTTGTTGGATACCAGTGAAATAATAAGGCCTGACAGGGTAGTGCTGTTCGATAATCAGGTAGTTATAATTGATTATAAAACCGGTGAAAAAGAGAAAAAACATATTACGCAGGTAAATGACTACAAACAGGCATTTAGTACCCTTGGCTACAAAACCGTTAAAGGATTTTTAGTCTATTTAAGCAACAATGTTGAAGTAACGGAAGTTTAATAAAACACATCACTTTTAAATTAACAATCAAATGAAAAAATTATTCACATTTTTACTGGCGTCATTCCTTTTCCTGGGATTGGCTGCTGCACAAAACCACGAAACCAAACTACTCCGATTTCCTGCTGTCCATGGCAATCAGGTTGTATTTACCTATGCCGGCGACCTGTACACGGTACCGCTTAAAGGAGGCGTGGCGCGCAAGCTAACTTCGTACAGCGATGGCTACGAGGTTTTTGCCCGTTTTTCACCCGATGGAAAACAGATTGCCTTCACCGGTCAATACGATGGCAATACCGAAGTATTTTTAATTCCCTCCGAAGGCGGTGTTCCCAAAAGGCTTACCTATACCGCCACCCTTCATCGCGATGATATCTCCGACAGGATGGGACCCAACAGCATTGTAATGACCTGGTCTGACAACAACCATATTGTTTACCGTTCGCGCAAACAGTCGTTTAACTCGTTCAAAGGCCAATTGTTTAAAGTGTCAACCGAAGGTGGCTTATCGGAAGAGTTACCCCTTCCCTCCGGAGGCTTTTGTACCTATTCGCCCGATGGTAAAAAGCTGGCTTACAATCGCGTATTCCGCGAGTTCCGCACCTGGAAATATTACAAGGGCGGTATGGCTGATGATGTTTGGATTTACGACTTTGCAACTAAAAAAGTTGACAGAATTACCAACACCATTAATCAGGAAATATTTCCCATGTGGCACGGCGACAAAGTTTATTTCCTGTCGGATCGCGACCGCACCATGAACCTGTTTGTGTACGATTTCAACACCAAACAAACTACCAAACTCACCAATTATACCTACTACGACATTAAGTTTCCCAGCTTGGGCGACCACTCCATTATTTACGAAAATGGTGGTGAACTGTTTAATTATGAGCTTGCCACAGGTGAAATTACTAAGATTCCCGTTTACATCGAAAACGATTTAATAACCGGACGCAATGCATTAAAGGATGCCTCCAAGCTTATCCGTTCATGGGCCATAGCACCCGACGGTAAGCGCGTAACCTTTGGTGCCAGAGGTGATGTATATACTGTTCCGGCCAAACATGGCATCACCCGCAACCTTACTCAGTCGTCGGGAGCACACGACCGCAATGTGGAATGGTCGCCCGATGGTAAATATATTTCTTATATCAGCGATCGCACCGGCGAAGACGAAATTTATATTCAAAATCAAAACGGGCTGGAAAAGGCTATTCAGATAACCACCGGTTCCGATACCTATAAATATAACCCTGTTTGGTCGCCTGACAGTAAAAAATTGCTTTGGTCCGATAAAATGGGCAGGTTGGTTTATGTTGATGTTAACACCAAAAAAGTAACCACAGTAGTAGCCGATTCAAAAGATTGGGAAATAAGAGATTATACCTGGTCGCCCGATAGTCGCTGGGTAGCCTATACATTGCCTCATAACCGAGGGGTTAATCAGGTTATGGTTTACGGTTTGGATGATGGGGATACACATGCGGTTACCGATGAGTGGTACAGTGCCGGAAGTCCGGAGTTTGACCCCGAAGGCAAATACCTCTACTTTACATCCTCACGCGATTTTCATCCTATTTACAGCTGGACGGAGTGGAATCATGCCTATCGGGATATGCAACAGGTTTACATGGTAACCCTTCGCAAAGATACTCCATCTCCCTTTGCTCCCGAAAATGATGAAGTATCCATTAAAAAAGAGGAAAAAAGTTCAAAAAAGAAAGCCGATAAAAAAGATGTTAATGCCAAAAAGAATAACAACATCAATATTGATTTTGACGGTATTACTAACAGGGTGATAAAAGTTTCAAAAAAGCCGGGCAGCTATTGGAACCTGTCGGCCGTTAAAGGTAAAATATACTATGTTTTTAACTCTGCCAAAGCAGGCATGCAGATGAAACTTTTTACCCTGAAAACCCAAAAGGAAACCGACCTGGGTAAAATAGGCTCGTTTGTTATTTCAGCCGACAAAAAGAAAATGCTGATAAACACCCATGGAAAATATGCTGTTATCAGCCTTCCGTCATCAAAAATAAACGCAAAGGATTTTGTGGATGTTAGCGATATGAAGGTAATGGTTAATTTGCCCGAAGAGTGGAACCAGATTTTTACCGAAAGCTGGCGCCAGATGCGTGACTTCTTTTACGCTCCCAACATGCATGGCCTCGACTGGCCTAAAATAAAGGAAAAATATGGTGCTCTGGTTCCCTATGTTAAAAACAGAAACGACCTGAATTACCTTATTGGCGAGATGATTGGCGAGCTAAGCATCGGTCATGCTTATGTAAACGGCGGCGATAAACCCAAGCCGAAAAGAATTAGTACGGGACTGCTTGGAGCAAAAATCAGTCGTGATGCTTCGGGATATTTTCGTATCGACAAAATTTTAAAAGGTGAAAACTGGACCAAAGCGTCGCGCTCGCCACTTACCGAACCCGGCGTTAACATTAATGAAGGCGATTTTATTGTTGCCATAAACGGAAAACCGGTTACCGAAACCAACGACCTTTTTACCATGTTGGTGGGAACTGCCGGCAAAGAGGTGATGCTGTCGGTTAATTCGAGGCCTTCAAAGGATGGGGCACACAACGAAATTGTAGTTCCCATTGCCGATGAAGCCGGGCTGTACTATTACAACTGGGTAATGGATAACATTGAAAAAGTGAATAAAGCCACCAATGGACAAGTGGGTTACATTCACATTCCCGATATGGGCCCCGAGGGGCTTAACGAATTTGTAAAGCTGTTTTATCCGCAACTTAACAAAAAAGCCTTGATTATTGACGACCGTGGAAACGGTGGCGGCAATGTTTCGCCAATGATTATCGAACGTCTTGCCCGTAAATTGACTCTATACGGCACTTCGAGGAACAACGATATTACCACCAAGCCGGAACAGATTATGTTGGGGCCGAAAGTGCTGCTGATCGACAACTATTCGGCTTCTGACGGCGACCTGTTCCCCTATCAGTTTAAGAAACTGAAACTCGGTACTGTTATCGGCGTTCGCTCCTGGGGCGGTGTTGTGGGCATTCGCGGGTCGTTACCCTTTATTGATGGAGGTGATTTACGGAAACCGGAGTTTGCTCCTTTTGATACCGAAGGGAAATGGGCTATTGAGGGCCATGGTGTTGACCCCGATATTGTTGTTGACAACGATCCTGCCAAAGAGTATGCCGGCGATGACCAACAGTTAGACAAAGCCATTGAGGTTGTTTTGAAACAGATGAAGCAGGTAAAACCCATACCACCCATACCGCCATTCCCCGATAAGAGTAAGTAGCGCGATTTGGAATAGGTCGTTTTGTTAACTGCTGAAAAAAAACCGATATCGAAAGATACCGGTTTTTTTATTTTCAGAAAAATTCTGCTTTTACATCATGCCTGGCATTCCACCACCCATTGGAGGCATGGCCGGAGCTGCCGGAGCATTTTCTTCTTTGTGTTCGCTCAGTACACACTCGGTGGTTAACAACATACCTGCAATGGAGGCAGCGTTTTCCAATGCTACGCGGGTTACCTTGGTTGGGTCGATAACACCGGCTTTGGTGAGGTTTTCGTATTTCTCGGTACGAGCGTTGAAACCGTAGTCGCCTTTGCCGTTTTTAACTTCGTTAACCACAACCGAACCTTCAAGGCCTGCGTTTTCAACAATCATGCGCAAAGGCTCTTCAACAGCTCTTTTGATGATGGCAGCACCAATCTCTTCGTCTTCGTTGTCGGTTTTTAATTTATCCAACGAAGCGGCAGC
>JALVAQ010000506.1 GCA_027011095.1 Bacteroidales bacterium | reverse complement strand
ATGAATATGTATTTAAATAGTCGCTGACGGTTTTCTTTAATTAAAACCTTTTCTCTGTTTTTGGTCGAGAAAACAATTTGATACAAAATTTGTGTGTAAGTTGCCATGGAAGTATATTTTAAGAATTAACAAAACATGACGAAAATAGAAAAATTATGTTAAAAAAGCAATCAATATTACACCCCTATACGGGGCTTTGGTTGTGTTTTGTGTAATCTCCATACGCTGGCACGTATGGTTATTCATATTGCATCCCCTTCGGGGATTTAACACAGGGTTTTTTTAAGATTATTAGCAACTTTGACAAAGTCCCAGGCAACAAAATCCGACAACACTCTATCGGTTCTATAATGGTGTCAGCACATCAAAATAGGAATTAGCCCCAATCCATCCTATTTGTAGTCTGTTTCGTTCAATATGTTATTTTTGACGCATGAATATCAGAACCAATCTGCTGAAAGAAATTAAAAGTCAATATCAACGTGAACTTACCCCGATTTACGGTGAAGAAGAAGCAAACTCGATGTTGAACATTTTAATCAATCATTTTTTTAATCTTTCACGGGTTGAGCAAAGCCTGCAACCCGATTTTCGTCTTACCGAAACAGAGATATTAAAACTTCATTTTGCAGTAAAGGAGCTTAAAAAGGAAAAGCCGGTTCAATATATTACCGGCGAAGCTGAATTTGCCGGGCTTACCATTAAAGTAACCCCGCAGGTTTTAATTCCACGACCCGAAACGGAAGAGATGGTGGAGAAGATTGTTGCAGAAAACACCGGTAGAGATGATTTGAAAATCCTTGATATTGGAACCGGAAGCGGATGTATTGCCCTTGCTTTGAAGAAAAAATTGCCTGAAAGCCGTGTTGTTGCTGTTGATGTCAGTGCCGAAGCACTCAAAACAGCTGACAAAAACAGGCTGCTGAATAGTGTTGATGTTTCCTTTTTGAAGATGGATATTCTTGACAGCAACCATTGGGGAAGGTTTGGAAAGTTTAATATTATTGTTAGCAACCCGCCCTATGTAACCGAATCGGATAAAGGGCAAATGCAAAACAATGTATTGCGGCACGAACCTCATTTGGCGCTGTTTGTGCCCGATGATAGTCCGTTGCTTTTTTATTGGAAAATATCCGAATTTGCATCAATTCACCTTTTGAAAGCCGGGAGATTGTGGTTTGAAATAAATGAACGTTTTGGCGATAAAGTGGCAGAGTTATTGAAAAACAGTGGTTTCAGCTCAGTTACATTGCATCGGGATATACATGGTAAAGCCAGATTTGTTTCATGTACTAAGCAATGATATTTTCGTCAAAGTTGTTAGTGTTTTTTTACATAATTTTGCCGGCATTATGACACACAACAATGGCAACAACGGTAAATCACACCTTTTTAAACAACAAGGGCCAAGTCAGCCTGTAGATTTGAAGGGGCAGGACTTGGAATTTCCCGTAACATTTAACCTGAAGGCGGTAATGACCGGCACCAGGTTTGATGACGAGAATAAACAGGACATCGTTTCCGTATTTAAAAAGCTGGATATTCAATATACCTATCTCGATAAAAAAGTAAGCTCAAAAGGAACCTATACAAGTTTTACTTACAAAATTACGCTGGCCGACAAAAAACAGATGTACAAAATGTACGAACAGCTGCGTGCCATTGAGAATTTAAAATTTGCCCTATGATTTATAAATTATTGGTGTTGGCTGCAGGTGGTAGCCTTGGTACAACCTTACGTTTTTTGGTATATACTTTTTTTGAAAAAAATTACCACTCCGATTTTCCCTGGGCAACGCTTACGGTCAATATTTTAGGCTCTTTTTTAATTGGCTTTTTGTGGGGATACTTTGCCAATCATTATCTGTCGGCAGGTTTACGAATGCTTATTTTTGTGGGGTTCCTCGGAAGTTTTACAACCTTTTCCACTTTTGCTTTCGACAACTTCAGCCTTTTGCGTGATGGTGAATTTAAAATGATGATTATCTATCTGTTATTGAGTAATGTTGTTGGAATAGGCCTTGCCATAGGAGGGTATTCGCTTTCCAAACAGCTGGGTTAAAATTCAGACCCTTTCTAAATTTAATTTTCAGTTTGTTTTTTTAAAAGTTTGAAAACATTTTTTACATGAAAAAAGTATTTTTATTAGGTTTGGTATTGCTTTCGCAGCAACTTTTGGCGCAGTATGTTGTTTCCGGAAAGGTGGCAGATATTCAAACCGGTAAAGAAATTGCCAATGTTCAGGTTGCGTTACATGGCAGCTCCCTTGGTGGTGTTTCTGACAAGAATGGTGTTTTTACCATCAACATTAACAAGAGAAAAGGGGTGTTGGTATTCCGTTTTGTGGGATATCAAAATAAAGAGATGCCCTTTACTTTTAAAAAGGATTCGGTGATAAATCTCGGCATTGTGCAGCTTGAAAGGCAGGTTGTGCCGCTTGATGAGGTGACCATTAGTGCCGGTATGGCTGATAGGAAAGCGAATCCGGTTTCGGTGTCAAACATTTCGTCCAGAATCATTAAAACGCAACTGAATGATAAGCCTTTGCCGCTTCTTTTTAATACTATTCCAGGGGTTTACAGTGTTACGGCAGGAGGTGGTTCCGGCGATGCAGCTATGTCCATTCGTGGTTTTAAACAGGAAAATGTGGGGCTGCTGCTTAACGGTGTTCCGGTAAATGGAATCGAAAACGGATTGGTGTATTGGAGTAACTGGCAGGGACTTACTGATGCTTCGGCCTCCATCCAAATACAAAAAGGACCGGGAGTGGCAAATTTGGCAACCAATGCAGTGGGTGGTAGTGTAAATATTATTACCGCTAACGCCAACAAACCAAAGGGAGGAAGCATTGCAACGCAGATAACATCTTATGGTAACCTAAAGATTTCGTTGGCGCTAAACAGCGGTAAATTATCAAATGGATGGCGTGTTTCTTTTCTAGGTAGCTACGAAAACGGTTCGGGATATGTGGATGCAACTTATGTAAGGAGTTGGGGATACTATTTTAGTGCTAACAAAAATTTCAGTAAAAAAAGTAAACTAAATATTACGTTGCTTGGCTCTCCTCAACGTCACGGACAACGAACGCTTAAACTTAGTAAAGCGGAAGTTGATGCTCATGGGTACAAGTTTAACAAAGATTGGGGTGGTTACGAAGGTTCCATGCGAAATGCTTCCGAAAATTTTTATCACAAGCCCTTTTTGTCAGTAAATCATTACCTTACATTTGATGATGGAAAACAATGGGCCAATTCATTTTATATTTCCTATGGCACCGGCGGAGGGTTGTGGTCGGAGAGTTTTAATTATGCGCCTTCCATTTTTACCTATCGAAACCCTTCCGGCCAGCTTAACTGGTCTGCCGTGTACAACAACAATGCTAACCATGAGGATGTATATGTGCTTGCCAATGGTGATACGGTTTCGGGATATTCAAAAAATGTTCAAACAAGGTTTTTGGCCAGTCATATTGTGGCGGGTTGGTTATCGACCTATAAGCAAAATCTTGGTGACAATCTCCGGCTTGTAGCAGGGTTGCATTATCGCTATTTTAACTCCTTTCTGCGTGAAGAAGTCAGCGATTTGCTCGGCGGTAAATTTTTTATTGAAGATTACGGTTGGGCAGTAGATGGCGTTTCGGGAAGAAACCAAATAAAAATGCCCGGCGATATCATCAGAGTAAATAACAACTCAAAAATTAATTTTGTTAGCGAATATGTGCAGTTGCTGTATAATACAAAACATTGGAACGGTTATCTTTCGGTAAACCAAAACAACAACTTTTATCAGAGGGTTGACAGGTTTAATTATGTTAATAACCAGAAAAGTAAAACGATTTTTAAACCGGGGTTCGATGTTCGTGGCGGGTTGGCTTATCACTTGTCCGTTCAGCATAAAATTTATGTGAACTCGGCAGTATTAAGCAAGGCGCCCTATTTTAAATATGTGTTTGGAAACTTCACCAATGTTCCGGTCTCGAATTTAAAAAACGAAACCATCGCCACTGCTGAAACAGGTTATGTTTATAATGGCAATGGCTGGAATGTTGCTGTTGATGGCTATTATACGCTGTGGAAAAATGTGTCGATGCTGTCAAACGAGTACATCCAGTTGGAAGACAACAAACAAACCCGTGCCATGGTAAACGGACTAAATGCTGTTCATAAAGGGATTGAGTTTTTTATAACCCGGCAATGGCAAAACAGTGTGAAACTGGATGTTTTCGGCTCGTTGGGAGATTATCGCTGGCAAAATGACGTGGAAGCTACTCTGTTTAATAATAGCAATATAGCGGTGGACACCGTGTATGTTTATGCTTCCGGCCTTAGGGTAGGAGGTACTGCTCAACAACAAACGGGGGCATCGCTTAGCTTAAATGTGATGACTTTTTTGAATTTAAAAGCGGAGTGGATTTGGTTTGGAAAACTCTATGCCGATTTTGATCCCGTAAACCGGAATAATCCCAACGACAGGTCGCAACCCTGGCAGTTTCCATCCTATAGTTTACTTAACGTATATGCCAATATTCCGTTTTCAGCTTTTAACAAGCATGCTAACCTCGATTTGAGTTTTTATAATCTCTTAAACAACCATTTTATAACCATGGGGCAGGATGGAAGCGATCATACTTTAAATACTTTTAAGGGGTTTTGGTCGGAAGGCTTTTCTTTTAACGCGCGTTTGAGCTTTTATTTTTAAAAATAATACTGCTATAAAAACCTTGTCACGCCTTTGATATTTTTGTATCTTTGGGGTAATGAAAAGGATTCCTGTTTTTTTGTTTGTTTTATTGATGCTGGTTCTTTCATCCTGTAAAAAGGATTTTAGCAAAATAACTGTGTCTGACTGGAATCCGAATATCGCAGCTCCGTTTATTCAAACAGAGTTAACCCTTCGAAACCTGATGGGTGTGGATTCATCGTTACAAACGGGTGATGACAGTTTGATGGTCTTTTATTATCAGCGCGATTCAATATTGAATATTTCTGCC
>JALVAQ010000505.1 GCA_027011095.1 Bacteroidales bacterium | reverse complement strand
CTCCATAGTACCCGTTTTCGGTGGGTTCGTTGATAACCGAAATGATTGAATACTTTGGATGTTCAGCCGGAAAATAGCCCACAAAAGTGGCATTGTAACGGCGTTTGCCATGGTAGCCTTCACCTTCCGAAATTTGTGCCGTTCCGGTTTTACCGGCAATTTTAAACCACCGGTTTTTCAACTTGTGGCCGGTTCCTCTTAACACCACCCCTTCAAGCAGCGATTGTGCCTTTTTAATGGTTGCCGGTGAAGCAATTTGCCTGTTAAGTACCTGAGGTTTAAATTCCTTTGTAACTTCACCATCCTTTAAAATTTTGGTAACCAGCATGGGTTTCATCATTACCCCATTGTTTGCTACGGCATTGTAAAAGGTGAGTAGCTGAAGCGGTGTAAGCATCACTTCGTAACCAATGGACATCCACGGCAGGGAGGTTTTCCACCATATTTTTTTATCTTTTACAGGATGTTTGATAAGCGGATTGGGTTCGCCAATTATTTCGATGCCGGTAGGTTTGTTTAACCCCATGGCATAAAGCCGGTCAACGTATTGTGCAGGATTATCCTTAAAGGCATCGTAAGTAATTTTTGAAATACCCATGTTTGAGGAGTGTTCAAAAGCCTCACGAACCGTGAACCTTCCGTGGTTGTACATGTGGGCGTCAGTCAGCCTGCGGCGCGAATAAATTACATAAGGATGGTCGAAAAACAGGGAGTCGGAAAGCTTTACTTTGTGGTTTTCCATCAGAGCTAATATGGAGGCCAGTTTAAAGGTAGAGCCGGGTTCGATGCGTTTTCCAACGGCAAAATTGTAGTTTTCTTTGTAAAAGCCGTCCTTTTCATCGTAGTTAAGGTTGGCCATGGCCTTGATGTAGCCGGTTTGAACTTCCATAACAACCACCGTGCCCATTTTAGCTTTGTGGTAAAGCATCTGCTTTAAAAGCGCCTGCTCGGCAACATCCTGAATGTTAACATCAAGGGTGGTTTCAATATCCCTTCCGTTGACGGGTTCAATTTCATTTTCATCGTGAATGGGTACCCAGTCGCCATGATTGATGCGGCGTCTGAGCTGTCTGCCGTCCTTTCCCCGCAACACCGTATCAAACGAACCTTCGAGGCCTACCCGCTTATTGTTTTCGTTAACAAACCCGATGGTGCGTCCGGCCAGCTCGCCAAAAGGCCTTTCGCGGCGAGTGCGCTGAATGGTAATAAGACCGCCCTTTATTTTTCCTCGCCTCAAAAGTGGGAAAGTGCGTATTTTTTGAAGGTCATCGTAGGTAACTTTCCGTTTGATAAGGACAAAGCGCCTGTGGTTTTTGCGGGCATTAACCAACAACCTTTTATAATAATTTTTCGACTTATTGGAAAAAAGTTTATGAAGCGACATTGCCAGCGAATCGACCCTTGCATAAAAATCTTCATCGGTAATGTTGGGGGTTCCCACATCCATCCTGATATCAAAAATAGGAATCGAAGTTGCCAGCAGACTTGCATCGTCCGACAAAATATTTCCCCTGGCCGACTCCAGCTTAAAGGTTCTTATCTCCTGCTTCATGGCTTTAGCCCTAAGCTCGTCACCCTCCTCGGTGTAAACCCTGACGGCCTTGACCATAATGGCAACACCCGTTATAAAGATAACGACATACAAGATGGCCTCACGTAATAATATGTCCTTTTTTGCGTCGCTCATTTTTTAATAGAGTCAAGTTCCTGTTGGGTTACTCTGATAACTTTTAAGGGTTGGGTATTTTCTTTAAATCCTCTTTTTGCCAATATTTTTTCCACCTGGCTTTGCTTGCTCATGTTCATCAACTTCGATTTTTTGCTGATGTATTGATAGCGCAGCTCTTTTATCTCTTTTTGTTTGCGGTTGATTTCGCGTATCTTCTCTTCTGCGTGATAGTTGTTGGTGATGTACAGAAAGGCCAGCAGCGTTAGCCAGGTTAAAATGGGGAACAGCCGTGAGGACTCCTTTTTTTCAAGGATATCGCCCGAGATAATGTCCTTTGGCGTTTCCATAACCGCTTTGGCTTTGTCCGACATTTTAAATCCAAACAACCTTTTAAGTTTTACAAACTTAGGCTTGCGGCTTTTGGTGGCTTTGGGAGCCTTTGGCTTTTTCTTTAATATGTTTTTTTGTGCTGCCATCCTCTATTTTTTTTCTGCTACTCTGAGTTTGGCACTGCGTGCACGACTGTTTTCTTCTATTTCAGCCTGATTGGGGATAACCGCTTTGCCACTTAAAGGTTTTAGAGGACTTAGCACATTGCCGTAAAAATCCTTTTCTATTTTTCCTTCAAAATTTCCGGCTCTGAAAAAGTTTTTCACCAGTCGGTCTTCCAGCGAATGGTACGAAATAACCACCAGCCTGCCACCGGGTTTAAGCACATCAGCAGCCTGCTCCAGCATCTCCTTAAGCACCTCCAGTTCATGGTTAACCTCAATGCGCAACGCCTGAAAAACCATGGCCGACAGTTTGTTTATTTTGCGCTCGGGCAAGCAGGTTTTTATAATTTCAATCAGCTGGCCGGTAGTGCGTATTGGGCTTTCAGCCCGTGCATTAACAATTGCGCGGCTTATGCAATAGCTGCTTCGTAGTTCGCCATACTGCGTAAAAATGGCTTGCAACTCTTCGGCAGAATAATTATTGACAATGGTTTCGGCGGTATCACCTGCCGAAGGATTCATGCGCATGTCAAGTCCCGCGTCAAAACGGGTGGAGAAACCGCGGTCGGGCACATCAAACTGATGAGAGGATACGCCGAGGTCGGCAAGAATACCATCCACGGGAATGGCGTTGTGCAACCTGAGGAAATTTCGTAAAAACCTAAAATTGTGCGGTACAAGTGTAAACCTACCATCATCGGGAACGTTGTTAAGTGCATCCGGATCCTGGTCGAAACCAATGAGCCTGCCCTTATCGCTAAGGTGTTGCAATATCAGGCGCGAATGTCCGCCTCCGCCAAAGGTAACATCGGCATACACCCCGTTGGGGTTAATATTCAGCAATTCAATGCTTCTATGTAGCAATACAGGGTTATGATACATCTGTTTACAATTATTCCGTTTCAAGGTCGCCCATTACCTCTTCGGCGAGGCTGGCAAAATCATCGGGATCATAATCAACGGCACTTTCGTAGGCCGCTTTGTCCCAAATTTCCATACGGTTTGCAACTGATGTAATTACGATCTCTTTGGATATGCCGCCATATTTCAGAAGGTCTTTCGGAATCAGTAACCTTCCCGTCCCATCCAGTTCGACCGGTTTTACACCAGCCATAAACTTTGTAACGAACTCGGCATTCTTTTTTTTGAACATGTTTAGCTTAGAAACCATAGCACTTTCGGTTTGCCAGTTTTCCATGGGAAAGACCTCCAAACACTTCTTGAAAATGCTACGCTTGATAACAAAACCCTTATTTACCTCCTCTTTCATTTGGTTTTTGAAAGGGGCAGGAAACATAAAGCGCCCTTTGGCATCAATTTTTGCTTCGTATGTTCCTAATAATGTTTGCATCAAGAATGTCGATTTTATGGCGTAAAATTAAATTAAATTTACCACTATTTAACATGATTTACCACATTTTACCCCAATGTTGATAAAATGTTTCGTTTTGCTTAGAAAAAAGTTTTGCTCATAAGGGTTTTGGTATTGAATACCAGAAAGATGAGGATAAAATATTTTGCAAAAAACGAGATATTAACAATGAAAAGGTGCAGTAATTGTTAATAACTCCGATATGGATTTTTCTGGATATTGAGTGTCAGGAGGTTAGGATGTTGATAAATGGAGGGGGTAATTTTAGTTTTGGGATATGGGGCAATGGTTTGTTTTTCATCCCGTGCAATCTGACAACTATCGGGTTTGCGTGAGGTGATTAATAAACCGTTTTGCAAATGGGCGTTGAATATTGAAAATTAATAATTTATAAATGAGCAATAGGCAATATTCAATAAACAATGAGCAAGTAAAGAAATGCAAAACAAAGCTACTGTAATAACAACCCGCTATTTTCCTACCTTTGAAACCGTAAATGGAGATTTGATTATTGTGGGATGAAAGGATTATTGGATGGTGTTGTTGTTTTATAGTACCACACGAACACAATAGCCGGGTTGTGCGGTAGCGGGGGTATCACTTTTTAGAATGCACAATAGACGTAGAAAATATTTCCAATTATTAATAGTGTATTGTAATACGCATCAATATTAATTATGAATTATAAAGTAAAATTCTTTCTGCTGGGTTTAGTCTTAATTTTCAAAACCGGAACGGCAATAACACAGGTTACTACCGGTTTTGAGATAATTATGCACGATGACAGTTTATCCGTTGGCCCGTATTTATTTGTTAATGATATCAACGGAAAAGGCTATATAGGATTGGTAAACGAACAAATAAAACAAGAACCACACACTGTGCAAACGTATGTTTATCATATTTCCGAAAATGGTAATGTGTCGCATATTAATTTTCTAAAACAAGATTCAATATTAATATACAATGATATAATCCCCATTAGTTACGGTGAACCCGGATATTTGTTGTCAGGAACATGTAGGAGTATTGGCAACAATAATTCTTCCCGGTTTTTTATTTTAACACGAATTGATACAAGTTATAATATATTGTGGGAGAGGCTTTACAATTATCCTTATAACTATACGGGCTATATGAGAACCATTCAAACAATTGATAGCGGTTTTTTATTCTGTTATACAGCAGATACGGATGATAAAATGTGTTTATTTAAATTTTCGTATTATGGAGATAGCTTAAACTACCGTAATTACAATGGAATTACCGACAGTGCGGGAATAATTAATAGTATCACTTACAACCCCGATTCAACGGCAATATGGTTGCACACTAATTTGGCTCATTATAGTGGAGGAGGATTAAATAGTTGTATTGAGATTGACGGACAACTCAACCAAATAAAAGTATATCATTATGATAACGAGACACCGGCTCCTTTTCCTTTTACTTCAAAATTATTACCGAATTACAGATTATTAACCGGAGGT
>JALVAQ010000504.1 GCA_027011095.1 Bacteroidales bacterium | reverse complement strand
GAGCACAACTAAACCGATAATATATGTTTTCCAAATCGACCGAATATGCGTTGCGGGCAGTGGTTTATCTTGCCAAAAACTCCTCAGAAGAGGAGCGTCTTGGCATTAAAACCATTGCCGGCGATTTGGGCTTTCCCGAATCGTATCTTGGAAAAGTGCTGCAACATTTGGTCAGGAAACAAATTATTTTTTCGTCAAAAGGCCCCACAGGCGGGTTTTACGCCACACCGGAAACCTTGAAAATATCTTTGTTAGATATTATTGATGCCAACGAAGGCCTTTCGTTTTTTAAACGTTGCGGGTTGGGTTTGGTGGAGTGTGATGATGAAAAACCATGTCCCATTCACGATGAGTATCACGTGTTTAGAGATGGTCTTTATAAAAGCCTGAAAGAAAAAAAGGTTGGGGATATTTTGGGAGACCTTGAAAGCGGAATTGCTTTTATCAGCTTTAATAACGCATAGATTTTTTTATTTTACCGGTTTAGCCTTTACTAAAAAAAAGCTGCTGTTTACCCTGAGCCACAGTCCGTATGAGTAATCAAATGTGCGGTTATCACGGTCGTAATACTGTTCAAACCTTGCCTCTATCATTACGCCTTTTACAATGGATTTATTAAACCACATTTTTCCGGTAATCAGATTTATGTTTTTCCTGTATAAGTCAGGATTGATTTCTGATATTGACTGAAATTGAGTTTCACCCAAGGGGGCAATAAAATTTTTGGCATGCCAATAGCCTGCCATGATATGCCAATTGGAATAGTTCAGGTTCATTTTTAAATAGGATCCTAATCCGTGTTTTGGAAGAAAATGCTCTGCAATACCCTCCTCCGGCAGTGATAGCCCGTTGTATAGTGCAAGGTTTTCGGAAACACCCAAACTCCATTTTTCGTTAAGTTGCCAGTCTGCTTTTGCACCAATGTAGCCGTTAAAAATAGTGGTTATTGGCTTGTGTGGCAAGGGCGAAAGCTGCCCGCCCCAATGATTAAACAGAAACTGCACAGGTACCGTTACCGTTATGGATTGTTTGTCGTAAACCGTTATGGAACTGCTGCTTCCCACAGTAAGCTCTTCCTGTGTGGTGTCGCCCAATTGTATAAAGTTACGCCAGTTGAGCCAAAGGTCCGATTTAAAGCGCTTTGTGTTTAATAAAAATTGCAGTCCGTTTTCAATATGATGCTGGTAAAATAAATCGTACCGGAACAACGGTTCCGCCAATTGGTGATTTGCTGTCCCGTAAATGTTTCCTATAATTATGTTAAGCGACTTTATGGGCTTGTATCTGATTGAAAAAACGGGGATGGTTTGTGATAAATGGTCAAGTCCCGAATACTTAAGTAAATAAACACCTGCGCTTATGCTTAGGTTTTTATTGAAATAATAATCGAGGGTGGGCTTAAAATAAATGCCGATGCCGGTGTAACCATAAGCATACGGACTAAAATATTCGTTGTTTTTAAAAAATCCGGTACTTTCGACGTGGAAATGGAGTTTGCCTGAAAAATCGGGTTTAATGGGCTGAAAAGTTTGGAAGGTTTTGGTTTGAGCCTTGGAGCTGTTTGTAAACAGGAGCATCATTACAAACATCATCACCATCTTTGTAATGCTAAATTTATTCAATAATTGCTGTAATATGCCGGTTGTTTTCAACTTAATTATAAAAAGATTTAACATGAAGTATTGAGGCAATATTACTTAAAATGATGATTGGTTAGGTTTAATTTGCTTTAATAAATTTTCCTGTATTTTTATTTTTTAATGATTTTTAATGTGGTTTGTTGTTTCCCCTGTACCATCTCGACGGTGTACATTCCCCGAGATAATGTTGCCGGAACATTCCATGCAATATTGTTCCAACCCTGTTGTGGATGTTCAATAGTAAACCTGACGATGGTATTTCCGCGTATGGAACGAATATAAAGAATAACGGGCTTTTGGTTTTTGACATAAAATTTCAGTTTTGTACTTTCTGTAAAAGGATTGGGTGCCGCTGTCAATTTTATAGTTGCAGCTTCTTTTTCATCAATTCCGCTACATATGGATATCTCGGTTTTAGACATGTTAAGAAAAGAACCGTGGCTTACGGTTCGCGTTTCCCAAATGTTTAGTAAATAGATATAACAAGGAGAGTCTGGTACAGACCATCCGTCAAAGAATTTAGGATTGGCGTTTTCAAGTGAGTTTTCGGAAACATTTGTATAGAGCCAGTCCTGAATGGAAAATATAAAAACATCTTTGTTCCCGTCTTCGTTTGAAGTATAACTAACATAAGGAAAGTCGCCAAATTCGGATATCCCGGTTATAGGCATCGAATAATAAAAGACATCGGGTTGGAAAATAGCCGAATCTTGTTCAGGAGGTAAATTATTACCTGTTACAGTATCGAAAAAATAATTATAAGAATACAAATCGCCTGCTTTTGTAAAAAACAACAGGCCACCATTACACATTTCTTCTTTAGGAAAACCAATGTCGGTAATATTTCCCGTAGTGTCAATAGGAAATGGATCCGACCAGTAAAAAGGAAGTGAATCTAATTTTGCACCATACAGGTGCGATTGGCCGTTTTCATTTTTTAGATAAGCAACGAAAAAACAGTTACAAATTGGCTGAAAACAGTTACCGGTATCTATCACGGCAGTTGTATCTACAATAAGTGAATCGTATCCCGAAATAAAGCGGCCAACGGTTACTTGATGATTTGTTGTCCAGCATACGTTTTCGTTATCATCAATAACATAAAAAGAACCGGAATCGATTCCCGAAGCGGTGAGAGGGTATTCTTCTGACAAACTTCCATCTTTAAATATTTTACGTGCAAAAAGATTGAAATTTTCTGATTCGTTAGATTCGTAAAACAGATTGGCCTGGTACAAACCAGTATGATTAAGCGTTACATGCGGGTTAATATATTGATGGGTCGTATCTCCCAAAAGTAATTGTTCGTTGCCCATGTTTTGAATATTGCGGGAGTATATTTTTGCAGGGCTGTTTGTATCTTGTTGTTTTTGATAAAACATATAAGTAGTTGTATCATTAATTAATAGTACTGCCGGACGGGAGTTTATAGTTAATGAATCGGTTAGCGATTGAGCTGGTTTCGTCCATGATTGCGCATGTAAAGAAACGGCGAGGGACATAATCAATACGAAGAGAAAAGATTTGTTCATAGCTTACTGGTTTTGTTTTTAGATTAGTACGTAACCGGGCTGAAAAAGTTTCCGGTACATGCAAGAGGTAAAAGGTGAATACTGTTTTGTTTGCCCTGCACGCAAACACATCCGGCGAATTGCTATATATCCGAGTCGCTTAATGGGAGGGGAGACAAATGCGAAGTCAAGTGCGTTGCTGGCAACGGTAGGGTGTGAAGGAAGGCTTAGTAAGTTGATGGAGCATAGCGTAGTTATGTATGCCATAGGTAGTTAAATCGGCATTGGCATGTGTGTGGGGTGCAAAGAACCTTCGGGAAAATAGCAGTAACAAGCTGGTACAATTCAATAAGTTTGTTAATCCATTTGGTACTACCAAACAAGTTTTTTGAGCAAGCGAGACTATACTCAATGGGTAAAGATAGAACGATTTGTTCTATCTTTACCCTACTTGATTGGTTTTGGTGAGGTGTTTAAATCTCGTCGGTTTCAACAATTTTAGCCAGTAAATCGGCGTAAGGAATCATCAGGTATTTGCGGCCTTCAAATTCCAGTTCGGTTCCCGAGAATTTTTTGTAAACCACCATATCGCCTACAGCAATTCCGGCATTCTCAATGTTGCCAATGGCCAATACCTTGGCATATTGAGGTTTCTCTTTGGCTGAATCGGGAATAATAATTCCTGAAGCTGTTTTCTGCTCTGCTTTGTCTTCGGTAAGATCAAGCAATACGTTTTCGTTTAACGGTTGTAACTCTTTCATCTTTTTTTTATGTTTAATTTTTAATAATTATTTATCAGTTTATCCCCAAAAGGGTGTTTATTTTTTGTTTGTCGAATCCAACAATAATTTGTCCGTTGATATCGGTTTGAGGTACTCCCTGCTGGCCGCTTTTTTTAACCATGGCTTCGGCTGCTTTTTGATCCTTCGAAACATCAATATCGGTAAACCGTATGCCATTCTTACGCAGGTGGGTTTTTAAGGTGTTACACCACGAGCAGGTGGGGGTTGAGTAAACTGTAACCCGCTTTTGCGGTTTTTCTTCGCCATCGTTTCCGGCAGTAAACAGGTTGCTTTCAAAATAGGAGATGTAATAATTTACATCGTTGCAGCCTTTTACGGTTGTTAAAAAATCGTTTCCCTTAAAAACCAACAGGGTAGGAGCAGTTTTAATTTCGTACCGGGTGTGAATATCACGTACGTTGGTAACATCAGCGGCCACAAGGTTTATGTTTTTAGCGCTTTTTAACGCCTCCTCAATGTTTTTGTAGGCACAGTCGCTGTTTTCGGTGCCCTTTTTATAAAGTAAAACGTAATTCTTTTTTTTGTCATCAAAATGTTGCAGCATCTCTGCATGTGACGTAATCTCTTTTATCGCCATATAACCTTCCTTTTTGTTATTGCGTTTTGCTTTATCAATTTGTGTGCCATTCAGTATTTATTCAAGGCAGGGATTCGTCAATAATCAAAACCATGCTGATTTAATGTGTTGTTGTTTCGGAATCTGTTTTCAAACCGGTTGATGTGACATATTTTCAGATGCTGTCAGTAAATAAATGGCAGGATTCGTTTCGATGCCTTTTGATAGTCAATATAAGGTTGCCCAAAATGAGCAATAAGTCGTTTTTCTTCGTAGTGAAGCTTGAAAAGAAGGGTGATAATTAAAATGGTTAACGCTGCCATGCGGTAGGGTGTGTTGTGTTCAATTACAAGCGGAAAAACCGCTACAACCTGTGCCGTGTACATGGGATGCCTGATTGCCTTGTACGGTCCGTTGGTAACCAGCCTGCCGTTTTGTTTCGGTATGGGAGCCACATTGGCATTGCTTCGCATGATTAATATGGCCCAAACCGCCAAAGCAATACCTGCAAATTCAATAACCA
>JALVAQ010000503.1 GCA_027011095.1 Bacteroidales bacterium | reverse complement strand
GCTAATAAATCAATTAAAAAATGGTTATATTTGCAAATTAAAAACTATCAAAAAAAATTTTAAAGATGAAAAGATTTTATTCTGTTTTAACAAGAGCTTTGGTGTTTAGCCTTATTATGGCTATCCCATTGACTTTCTACGCACAAGACGGCGGAACAACAACCAAGAAAGAAAAAAAATCCAGTAGTTTTAGTCCCTATTTGTTTCTTTCCGGCGATGTTGGCCTTGCTTGTTTCAGAGGTGATGTTAGCACATTTCCCGGTTTTAACAAAGCAAACATCAACGGAACCCTGAATTTGGGGTACCAATTTTTGCCTTGGTTAAAAGCTTATGGTACTGTTGGCCGCGGCTTTATGGGTGGCGAAGCAACAGGACTGGTAAGAAGGCACACCACTGCTCCAACTTACGACCTGTACTTTGATATGGACTATTATGAAGCTGATTTGCAGTTGGGATTGAACCTTAGCAACCTGATTGGCGGTTATAAAGACCGTTTTTTCTCATTTGGAATTCATGGAGGCTTTGGACAAAATCAATACAAAGCACGTACTTATTATACCAGTAACGATAAAAGGTATGCCACCAGCGGATTTAAAGGCCAAACCGGTTCCAGATCAGGAAACGGGCTTAACGGTCGTAAGGTTGTTTTAACTGTTCCTGTTGGTGTTGACTTGAATTTCAAGGCTTCTGAAAAGATTGACATTTATGCTGATTGGACAGGTGACTGGATGCAAACAGATTATGCCGATAACTTTTACAGTGGTGATAAAGTATTTAAAAATGACACCTACGGTCATTTTAATGTAGGTTTACGTTACAGCTTTAAAAAAGCCGGCCCCAATAAAATGGCCAAGGACTTTAATAAAATTGACTTAGCCACTTCGCCCAACCCATTGGCTAAAAAAGGTGATTCGGTTGAAGTTACTATTAAAGGTACCTTCCCCCCAAAATACTTTAATAAAGGTGTAGTAATGAATTTTGCCCCTGTATTGAAGTACGAAGGTGGCGAAAAGGTTTTCCCTGCTAAAAATTATAAAGGTGAAGAAGCCTCATGCGATGGCGAAATGGTAAGTTATAAAAATGGTGGTTCATTTGTTTATACCGCTAAAGTACCTTACGAACCGGGCATGGAAGCTTCGGAACTTGTTGTTGAACCGGTATTTTACACCTGTGATGGTGAAACCTATGCAAATGGTGATGATGCTTTAGCAAATGCTAAAAAAGCAGTAAAAGCCGAAAGCAGAAAAGTTGCTGATGGGGTTATTGTTACGGATGAGTTGGTACAGCACAACGAAGTGGTAGCATATGCACCTGACGGCTACGAAAAAGTTACCATTTCTACACAAGAATCAAGCCTTTACTTCCCAAAAAACAGAGCTAACATTAAATGGAGTCTTGCTTTAAATAAAAACAGCGACAACTACAATGCCCTTAAAAACAACACATCGGATGTTGCTAAAGGATGGGAAATCAAAGATATCACCATTGATGGTTGGGCTTCCCCTGAAGGAGAAGAGACTTTCAACGAAGGATTGTCGCAACACAGAGCCGAAGCTGCTGCCAAGTACATGAAAAGAAAACTGAAAAAAGCAAAAGTTGCTTTTACCGACGAAACTTTTGTACTTAACGGAAATGGTCCCGATTGGAACGGCTTTATGAATGCAGTTAAGGCTTCGAACCTTAAAGATAAAAATGCCATCATCAATGTTGTTAACTCAGCCGATGAAAGTAAAAAAGAGGAAGAAATCAGAAACATGATTTTAATTTATCCCGAACTTGAAAGAGATATTTTACCTCCTTTAAGAAGAGCTGCCATCAGTGTAAACACTTTTGTTCCAAAGAAAACAGATGCTGAAATTGCTCAGCTGGCTACTTCCGATTATTCGAAATTAGATATTAATGAGCTTCTTTATGCTGCTACTTTAACAGAAGACCTGAACGTTAAAAAGCAAATTTATGCCAACGCCATGCAGGCCTTCCCAAAATGCTGGAGAGCCGTTGTTAATGCAGCCGGTGTTGAATTGGCGCTTGGTAACAACGATGAAGCTTTAAGCTTATTAATGAAAGTTAAAGAGAATGACAAAGCGCACGATGCATGGGAATTCCGTAACAATATGGGTATTGCACAATTCCGTAAAGGTGATGTTAAACATGCTTACGGTTGCTTTAGCAAAGCTCAGGAACTGGGTGGCGACGAAAGCTATAACCTTGGTGTAGTTAACATTGCTAAAGGCGATTATGCTACTGCCGTTTCTGACTTAAGTGGTGCTAAATGTGATTATAATCTTGCTTTGGCACAAGTGCTGAACGAAGATTATGCCGGTGCTGACAAGACCCTTGCCTGCGCTGAAAAAACAGCTGATGTATATTATTTGATGGCTGTTTCAGCTGCCCGTCAGGATAATAAATCAGCTATGCTTAGTAACCTCGGCCAGGCAGTTAAAGCCAATGCTAACCTTAAAGCTGCTGCCGCTAAGGATCGTTCATTCCTGAAATACTTTGGTGATGCCGATTTTGAAGCGCTTGTAAAATAGTTTTTAATTATATTAAAAAAGGCCGGGTAATTTTATCCGGCCTTTTTTTTGTCGCTTCCGTTCCTGTTCTTCTAATTTTTATGTAACATTGCAGCTTATAAATTAAACGCCATGCGAATAAAATATAAACTCTTTGCAGGTTTTTTACTTATTAATATTATGCTGGTTATCGCCGGTTCAATGTCGATTTACGAGCTGCTTCAGCTAAGAAAAAAAACAGTAACAACTATCGATGCGAACTATATTGCTTTGAATAGGCTTAATACAATGCTTAAGGCTGTTGAGTCGGAAGACAGGGCAGTATTGCTCTTGCTGCTCGGGCAGTGGGAGGATGGAAGAAATCAGTTATCGCAGGCCGACAGCATTTTTCGGGCTACCTATCTTGAAGCCCGCTCACGGGTTAAGGATAACACAGCATTGGATAATATAGGCAATCAATACATTGTTTTTAAGCATATTTGGGAGTTGCCGATAGTTGATACTAAAAAACAGGGTAATCTTTCGTGGTATAATAAAACCTTTATCCCCTCTTTTCGGAAAACTACTTCTCAAATTGAAAAGGCGATGAGTTATAGCCGCAGTCGCCTGCACGCCGAGTCGAAGCAAATATTTGAAGAATCATATACGGCTCTTATGCCTGGAATTGTTGCCATTATTTCTGCTATTCTTATGTCGCTGCTGATGTATTTTTTTATTAGCAGGTTTTTCTCACATCCTATTAATAGCATGTTAAAAGGTTTAAAAGATTATAATACCAAGAAAAAACCTTTTAGAGTTACAATTAATACAAACGATGAGTTGAAAGAGTTAAGTGGTGAAATTAAAAAAGCCCTTGGCGAATAAGGTTTAACCATGCGAAAAGAAGCCATCATAAAACAAGTCGGAAGAATTTTGCTGTTTAATTCTTTGTTTCTGTTTATATCGTTTTTTATTTCATTGTTTTTGCACGAGCCATCAGCGGCTTCTCTTCTTTTTAGTGCGTTTATAACCTTGATATTTGGTGTTTTTCCCATGATTTTTGTGCCGCGCATCACTGAAATTAATTTCAGAGAAGGAATGATGACGGTGGTGTTGGGTTGGCTTGTTACTTGTGTTGCCGGTGCATTACCTTATATAATGTATGGACATGAATTTTCGCTTGCCAATGCATGGTTCGAAAGTGTTTCGGGTTATACTACCACCGGGTCAACTATTTTAAATAACATTGAAGCCTTGCCCAAAGGATTGTTGTTTTGGCGGTCGTCAACCCACTGGATTGGTGGTATAGGTGTGGTTTTGTTTACCATCTTAATATTGCCCGAGTCATCAACCGAGCGCATTGTGTTACTGAACACCGAAATATCCGATCTTGCAAAAATGAATTTTAAATACCGGTCGAAAAAGGTTTTAATTATTCTTGCTGTTGTGTATGTAGGTCTTACTATTTTGGAAACTGTCGCCCTAAGGCTTACCGGAATGAACCTTTTCGATTCTATTAACCAATCGTTTGCGACCATTGCCACCGGCGGTTTTTCCACTAAAAATGCCAGCATAGCAGGATTTAACAGCCCCGTTGTTGATGTTATTATTATGGTATTTATGGTGTTGTCAGGTTTGCATTTCGGGTTGATATTTAATACCATTTTGGGTAAGTCGCCTAATATTTTTAAATCAAAAATTGTTCAGGCGTTTATTGGTGTTTTGGTTATTGGGGTTACCATTGCATCGCTAAAGCTCTATTTTGAAGGCGTGTATGATAACTTGCCCGATGCATTCAGGTATGGTGCTTTTCAAGTAATATCGGTAGGTACCACCACCGGCTTTGCCAATGCCGATTCAAAAAACTGGCCACCGCTGGCTCAAATTATTATTATCTATTTCACCATCCAGTGTGCTATGGTTGGCTCTACTTCCGGTGGGATGAAGTTTGATAGGGTATATATCTTTTTTAAATCCATAAAAAAACAAATCAAGCTGCTTAAACATCCGCGAGCCATTGTAAACCTTAAGGTTGACGGTAGAATTGTAAGCTCTGAAATGGAGATGAGAGTGAAAACATTTATTGTGTTCTATCTGTTTATTGTGCTGGCTGTAACCATTATTCTTTCAGCCATGAATATCGACTTAATGACAGCCTTTTCGGCTTCCATTGCAACCATCGGTAATGTTGGCCCCGGCTTTGGTGATGTAAGTTCGTTGGGGAATTTTAGTTCACTTCCTGATGCCGCTAAATATGTGCTTTCCATCAATATGCTATTGGGTCGGTTAGAAATCTTCAGCTTTATCTCCCTTTTTGCTTTAGATTCCTGGAAATAGTGTAATTTGGCCTGAGTTCTCTGTTTGTTGAAAAAAATTAAGTTTAAAATATCTATCATATTAATATATAATCTATATTTGAGTACTCATTTGATTAAATAAATTTTACGGGTTATGGGGCGCATTTTAAAGATGGTGTTTTTGTTTTACTATGATGGCTTTAAAAGCATGACCGTTGGTAAAAAGTTGTGGCTTATAATATTTATCAAGCTTTTTAT
>JALVAQ010000502.1 GCA_027011095.1 Bacteroidales bacterium | reverse complement strand
ATACATTTGATTATCAAGTATAAAAATAGGTATTTTTTTTGATATAGCCAAAATTTTCTATCAAAAAAATACAAAGAAAGAGGCTGTCAAATACTTTTTGAACAGCCTCTTTTTTATGTTAACAGATAGTTTTAATAACCCGGGTTTTGTACCAAATTGGGGTTTACATCAATTTGAGCCTGCGGGATAGGCCAAATGGTGGTGTAATCGGGCGAAACATCGGGTTTTTCCCAACGGGCATCGTTGTAATGTCCGAAACGAATTAGCTGGGTACGCCGTTTTCCTTCGGCAAACAATTCACGGGCGTATTCATCCGACAGGCTTTCCATGGTTAACTCCGTTAACGGAGTGGCGCCGGCTCTGCTTCTTAACCGGTTAACATACTCCAAAGCACCGGCTTCATCGCCTGCACGGAGCCGCAACTCGGCTTTCATCAGGTATATTTCACCCAAACGGAAAATGGGCATATCGTTGCTTGTGTATCGGTCGCTTCCCACAATAAAGGGATACTTAGCAACCCTTGCTCCCGCCTGACGCAAACATTTTGGTTCGAGCATATTGATGTGTGGTGTTAAATTCAACGGAGCGCCATCCGGGTCGCGATAGGTCGGGTCTTGCGGATTAAACTTTTCGTAACTCGGGTCTTGAACAACAGTACCATCATCAAAATACTGAAATCCGAAAAGAAGTTCATTTCGGCGAACATCATTGGTATCGGCATCAAACAGATGGAAAACGGTTTCCTGTGCGCTAATACCATTCCAGCAGTTGTCTTCAAACTTATATTTATCAGCAAGGTTGTAATGAAGTGTAAACAGATGAATTTCAAAAGCAGGTGCATCCACTCTGTCGAAATGTAACCCGAAAATATACTCTGGAGAAGCGGTAGCATCCTCTTCAAAATTTGAAAAGAAATCGCCGGCAAGGCTATATCCACCGGCCATCACCGTATCAACGGCAGCTTCTGCTTTTTCCCATTGTGGTGTGCCTGTATAAACTTCGGCATTAATATAAAGCTCGGCAAGAATGGTTTGCGCCACATAATAATTTACACGGCCAAAATATTCAAGTCCGGTATTTTTTGAAAGCTCGGGCATTACCTCTTTTAACTCGCTTTCAATAAAGTCGTACACCTCTTTTCGGCTGTTGGTAACCGGTTTATAGTCGTCAGGTACATCAAATTTATCAACAATAGGCACGTTGCCGTAAATATCAACCAACCACCAATAATAAAGTGCTCTTAACCCGCGAAGCTCGGCGATGGCGGGTTTCGGATCAACACCTTCAAGGGTTTCAAAGGTAAAAATAAGCCTGTTACAGGTGTTTATACCATAATACAATACGTTCCACCATCTCGAAATGTAAGCTTCCTGTGGTGTCCATGTATGACGATGGTATCTAATCCATTCGCCACCATCGTACCAGTCGCCACCACGCTGTGGGACAACACATAAATCGGTACCGGCGTCCATACCCACGGCACCGTACTTATGCCCTAACAACTGGTATAGATTAGTGTAAGCCACACCGAGTCCGTAAATTAAGTTGTCGGGGTCGCTAAAAAGTTTGTCGCCGTTCAAATCGGAATATACCGTTTCGTCGAGCTTGGTACACGACTGGCTAAACCCTCCGATAAGGACGACCACCAATAATATTTGAAAAGTAATTCGTATCTTTTTCATTTTATTTCTGTTTTATTAATTAGAAACTAACATTAACACCAAAAGTGAAACTGCGTGTTGTAAAATAGGTGTTTTCCCTGTCGAGTCCCGGAGCCAACGGATTGTTGTTGTCGTAGGCATCGCCATAACGGACTTCGGGGCTTACACCTGTGTAATTGGTAATGGTAAACAGGTTTTGACCCGAAACATATACCCTGACCTTGCTTATGTAATCACTTTTGGGGAAGGAAAAGTTGTAGCCAACGGCAAAATTGTCGAGCTTGACAAAATCGGCTTTTTCAACGTGAATATTTGAGTAAGTGTAGCCACCGGTAATATCAATAAATTCCAATGCCTGGTTCATACCGCCTTGAATTCCGATAACTTTGGGGTTTCCGTAACGGGCATTGTTAATGTTAATAAGATAATGTCCGAAAACACCTCTCACAAAAAAGTTTACATCAAAATTACCCACGGTAAAGCTGTTGTTCCATCCAAATTGAAACTTGGGTAAGCCCGTTCCCACAGTTTGAAAATCATCTTGTGTTGGTATGGCTGTAGTTCCGCCTGTTGAGTCTAACGATTCATACTGCATAACACCGGCCGAATCTATCCCTACATAAACAGGTGCAATAATTTGGCCGATGGGTTCGCCCTCTTTGGCAATAATGGTGTTGATTCCGGTATAGAAAGGAGCACCTAAGTTGCCAAGGTAAAGCGTACTTGATGATGTTGACAGCGGGCTGGTAATTTTATCAAGTTTTGTGTCGAAATATTTGGTAAAGTTTACACTTGTTGTCCATGTCCAGGTTGACTTTTCGATGGCGTGAACATCAACCGAAAATTCAAGTCCCGAATTGGTAAGCTCCCCGAGATTAAGGAACATGTGGTCGGAAGGGAACGGAGGAACGCGCACTGCGGCATACAAAATCAGTTGCGAGCTGGTGCTTTTGTAATAGTCGATGGTACCGCCAACACGATAATCCCACAAGTAAAAATCAAGGCCTAAATCCAACTCCTTTTTAACTTCCCACTGTAAATTAGCATTATCGTTACGAATGGGACCGTAAACATTTATAAAACTACCGTTATAGAAAAATTTCTCATTGGAAACATTATATAAATTCTTTGAAAGATAGGGGCTTGGAGGCAGGTTTCCTACTGTTCCGTAGCCGCCCCTCAATTTTAAACGGTCAACAATGCCAAGGTCGAAAATCTTTGCAAAATCAAGGCCTGCACTTACACCGCCGAAATTTCCCCATTTTTTGTTTTCGCCAAACATGGATGAGCCGTCTCTTCTAATATTAGCCGTTATAAAAGCTATTTCCTTATAGTTAAAATTAACACGGCCGAAGACACCTATCAGGCGCGAACTACCTGCTTTCGTACCACGTGAGTCTTTGTTGAGCAAATTGGCGGTAGATGAACCAATATTGTTATAGGTAAATTCGTCGGTAATAAACCCTTCACCGTAGGCCCAAACATTGTCGAAATAGTCTTCGCGAAACGAATAACCCACCATGGTTTTTACATTTAATCCGCCAAAATCTTTTTGGTAACTGCCAATGGCTTCAAACAGATGGTTAAATCTGTTTTGATTTTCCTTGCGGGCGAAACCTTTGTGGCTTCCCACAGCATAAGGAGTGTAATATGCCTTTTTACTCCAGTACGAACCATATACATCACTGTTATAGGTTCTCGAATAAAAAGCGCTGATCTTTAAATCTTTAATGGGTTCTAAAGTCCCCTTTAAACTTCCAATCACATTCATTTTTCTACCATCCATGGTACTTTGCTCAATCATGGCTTTGGGGTTGTAAAAGGCAAAGGCCTGACGCTGGAAATATCCGCCCCACTCTTGCGAGAAATCATCGTCGGCCATCACAGGAGCAGTTGGGTTGAACCTTACAGCAGCACCAAAAGCTTCGCTGGGGCTGTACTCTTCATCACGATGAGTTGCCGAAAGGTTAAAATCCAGGGTTAATTTGTCGTTTAAAGCACGTTGGGTAAAATTTAGCTTTCCGTTTAAACGTTTAAATCCTGTGCCCAAAACAATACCATTTGCGTTACGATAGTTAAACGAAACCCGGTAACTGGAGTTTTTAGTAGCACCATCAATAGCAAGGTTGTAACCCTGCGACAAACTTTTTTGCGTAAGCTCGGTCATCCAGTCGGTGTTGTGTTCAAAGTCAACCGAATTAGGTATCGAAAGATAATCGGAAGCTGAAAGAACATCTAATTTTCTGTCCACCGATTCGCTGGTAAGCGATGTATTAAACTGTACATGAAACTTTTCTCCATCGGGTGAGTAGTGTCCTTTTTTGGTGGTAATAATAATTACCCCCGAGGCTCCCTGTGTACCGTAAATGGCAGTGGCAGAAGCATCTTTTAACACATCCATGGAGGCAATGTCGTCGGGGTCAACCGAGTTGAGCGAAGCACCCTGTACCCCATCGATGATAATAAGTGGTTCGGTGTTGGAACCAAAGGTTGAAAGGCCGCGCAACCGAATGTTATAGCTTTGGTTGGGGTCGTTGCCCGGTTTGGCGATGGAGAGGCCTGCCACCTTACCCTGAATCAGCTGAACAGGGTCGGTAATATTACCTTTATTAAAGTCGGCGGCCTTAACACTGGTAACAGCACTGGTAACCTCTTTGGCCGACTGGGTGCCGTAACCAACCACAACCACTTCGTCCAATTGCTCGCCCGGTACCAGCTTGATGTTCATTACATCAGCGGTTATGTCAACCACCTGTGTGGTATAGCCAACATACGAAAAGGAGAGCGCGGTAACCGTTTTGGGTACCGAAAGTTGATATTTCCCGTCGATATCGGTAATTGTACCTTGCGACGGGTCGTTTGCGAATGTAACATTAACACCAATCAGGGTTTCGCCCGTCTTGCTGTCGGTAACTGTTCCGGTAATCATTTTGTTTTGAGCCGCCACACTGCTTATGGCGAACAAACCAATTATGAAAACCTGTACAAACTTGGATTTTAACAGATTAGTAATCATAAAACATATTTTATTTTTTTGGTTAATTTAAAATTGCATCACAAAAATAGGTATTTAGGAATTATTAACACAATGATAATAATCATGCTTTAAAAGTAACAATCTTTTTTTAAAAATCATACAATTTATCATTTTTATACCAGTCTGTATATCTGTTTATTATATAATTATTTTCACCTGTGTATTCCATTTTAGATAAGTTTCCCATTATTTAATATGTTTTTAAACAAATTGCGTTATTGTTTGGCGCAAACGTTTTCGTAAAGGATTTAAAATGACAGGGTAGTAATTTTTTGATAAAGTTTATGTATCAATTTAATAGTTTAGTTTTTTTTGTAAAAAACTGTTACCTTAGCAAAAATTATTTTCATTATTTATTAACCAAAAATTTACAATATGAAGAGAGGTTTATTTTTTACTGTATTGATGGCTATTTTTATGTCATTCAATGCAATGAGCCAATGCGGCCAGGTTGGCCTGATTGGTGAAATGACAAACTGGGCCGACGATATTATGTTGACCCGCGACATGAATAATCCTGATATGTTTTCGGGATATATTACTGTTGGTGTAAACGATGATTTGGATACCAATGGCATTGTAGAAATGAAGTTTCGTGCCAACCACGAATGGGTAACCAACTGGGGAAGTCCTGATTTCCCAACAGGTACAGCAGTACAAGGCGGAGAAAACATTCAGGTTCCTTACGGTTCTTATGCTGTTTCATTTAATTGCACAACAGGAGACTACACCTTTACAACTACATGTGGTAACATTAGTTTAATAGGTGAGTTCAACGGTTGGGCTGACGACCTGTTTTTAACCCGTAACACAACTGATCCTGATATGTGGTGGGGTTACATTACCGTTACCGAAGCCGAAGATCCCGACACCAATGGTATTATCGAAATGAAATTCCGTGCCAACTCCGATTGGGCAACCAACTGGGGTGGTGAAGGATTCCCGACAGGTACAGGAACACAAGACGGACCCAATATTCAGGTTCCTTATGGCACCTATAAAGTTGCGTTTAATTGTGGAACCGGTGCTTATACCTTTACTGCCACTTGTGGCAATATTGGCATTATCGGTGAATTTAACGGTTGGGCAGCTGACTACTGGATGACTCGCAGCACAACTGATCCCGATCAGTGGAGTGTTATTTTAACCCTTAATTCGGGAATGGATGCCGACTCCAATGGCATTATCGAACTTAAATTCCGTGCCAACTCCGATTGGGCAACCAACTGGGGTGGTGAAGGGTTCCCGACAGGTACAGGAACACAAGACGGAACCAATATTCAGGTTCCTTTGGATGATGAAGGTTTAACTACCGATTATGCCGTTAGCTTTAACTGTGCTACCGGTGAGTATAACTTTGTTCATACTTCGGGAAACATCAGCGTGATAGGTGCTTTTATAAACTGGAATGGTGATATTCCAATGCATCGCGATGCAACCAATCCTAACTTATGGAAACTTACCCGCTCGTGGTTTGCCGATTCGGAAGTTAAATTCCGTGAAAACGACGACTGGACAAACAACTGGGGTTCAGGTGATTGGCCAACAGGTGTTGGTGAGCCTAACGGCGACAACATTCCTTTGGTTGCCGGAACTTACGATGTTACCTTTGACTACGATACCAAACAATACACTTTTACACCAAACAACGATGTTTGTGGCGAAGTAGGTATGGTAGGTGATTTTAACACCTGGGGTGATGACGGTACCGGTTCCGGAATTCCAACCGATGTTTATCTGGTTCGTGATGCTGAATATCCAAGCCAGTTTTCACTAACTTATAATTTTACTTCAAGTACCAAGTTGTTATTCCGTATCAATGCCGATCCTACCTTTACCGATGTTTGGGGCGGAACTTTCCCTTCGGGACAGGCTGTAAACGATGCTGCCGCTCAAATTAATGTGCCCGGTGGAAAATATAATATTTCCTATAACTGCTTGTCGCACGATTTCAGTTTCGAGCGTCTTGGTAACGCCATTGTTGCTCCTCAGGTATTTGCCATAAATCCTGACGGAAGTCTTGATGAACCTGACTGGAGTATCTCACAGCCCGTTTCGGCAACTGCCGAAGGAACACCCACCGAAAACCCCATCGAAGCTTATTTTGGAGCTGCATGGAACGCCGATTATATGTATGTGGGCGTGGATGTTAAAGATGACACCGTTACTGTTGGTGATACTGTTGACGTTTTCTTCGACGGTGATAAATCAGGTGGCCCTTACGATGAACACGATGTTCATGTAGCAGTTGCCAGCAATGGCAATATTACTGTAGTAAATGGCCCCGAAGGAATTGAAGTTTTGGGTGGAGCCGTTCTTACCGATAGCGGATATTCTGTTGAGGTAGCCATTCCTTATGACGCCTTGAATGTAACACCCGAAACCGGTGGCCAGGCAGGTATCGACGTAATGGTTGGCGATGACAATGGCGAAGGCGTTGCCTACCGCTTTGTTTGGAATGGCGGCATGCAAGACTTTGATGGCACCTCTTCGTTTGGCGATTTAAATTACGGTGCTTTAAGCTGTGGTTGCATCAGCCTTTACAACGAAACCATTGGCGATGTTAAACTACGTAACCAGCTTGCTTTGGATAACACAACCAATTATGTAGGCACTTACGATCTTGATAATGCATACGATGTAGTATTCCGTAAAGATGCTTCAAGCACAGTAAGCTGGGGTTCTGACGAGTTTCCAACAGGTACTGCTACCTTAGGCGGTCCAAGAGTTCCGGCCACAGCAGGACGTTATCGTATTTCGTTCGACTGTATTACCGGTGCTTTTAACTTTGGTGAAGCTTTATCGGGTGATGCTGTTGCCTCGGCACAATATACCACAACACCACCTGTAATTGACGGTGATTTATCAGAATATAACTTAACTTACGGAAGTGATATTCTTGCTGCCGGAACAGGCCCAATAAACAATACCGTTACCTGGGGAACACTCTGGGATGATACTTGTTTATATATTGGTGTTCATGTTGTTGATGCTGTTGTTGAAGGCTCGGGTAACCCCTGGGACAACGATGCTGTAGAAATGTACATTGATGGCGACAACAGTAAAGATGGTACCTATAGTGCTGAAAGTTTCGATACCCAGTTGATTATGGATGCTAAAGACGAATCAACCCTTTGGGTTAAAGCCGACGGTGTTCCGATAACCAACGAAGAATCAATTTGGAAAACTACCAGCGATGGTTATTCTATCGAGCTGCGTTTAGGTTGGGCTCAGTTTGGTTTTGCTCCCGGTAAAGGAAGAACCATTGGCTGGAGTCTTGGTAATAATGATTCGGACAACGGTGTTGGCCGCGATTACCAAAGTGTATGGTATGGTAACGGCAACAACTGGAGCGACAACTCATTACTGGGTGACCTTGAACTTGCAGGAGGACCTTACTATGTTGATGGTTTGGACGAGCATGTATTATACAATGCCAATGTAATGTTGTATCCTAACCCGGCTCAAAATTATGTTAACATTCGCACCGAAGGTGATGTGTTTAATACACAAGCCAACGTATTTATCAGCGATATTACCGGAAGAGTAATTGCTAAAACCAATGTTAACTTTAAAACCGGCCGTCAGGTACAGTTAAGCACAAGCAATCTTACAACTGGTATTTACTTTGTAAATATCATTAGTAAAGACGGAAAACGTGCTGTTAAAAAACTTATCGTTCGATAAGCACTTTTCCATATAACCTTAAAAAAGCCTTTTCGTTTCCGGAAAGGCTTTTTTTATTGTACTGAAACAGGTTGGTCTTTTTTGCTCATTTGCTTCGCTTAGCCTGCGGCTGTCATTTGGCTCCTTGCAGTCGCCGTCATTTGCCCTGCGGGCGTTCTTAAGTTGTCATTTACTTCGCTGTCATTTAGCCTCCTTTTAGTCGGCTGTGATTGGCTCGCCGGGAGGCTCGCGTCATTGGTTTGCTGCGCAAACGTTGTTTATCTCCCTGCGGTCGATGTTGTTTTGTTTATTCATTTTTACAAGCATGTTTTCAACACTTTTATCTTCCCTCCGATAGTTATCGGGACTTGTCTCTTGTTTCTTTCTCCCCTTCTCTCCATCTCCCTCTCCCTCCGCCCCTTCCTTGCGGTCGGGGCGTTGGAGTGGGTTGAAACCAAATTCCTACCTTTGATTTTATTTTTCTTCTAATTTTTCTATTCTTGTTTCAAGATTTAACAACAACGCTTTCAATTGTTTATTTTCTTTATTAATTTTGGCTAAAGCCGTTTTCTGGCTTTCAACTTTTTTATTAAGCTTTTCAATAATCACCTGTTGCTCGTAGTTGGCTTTGTAGTTGTAGGTTGTCATTTCATCGGTGAGCAAATCGTAGCCGTCTTTGAGGGCAGGCGGAACGGATTTGGGGTCAAGCTCTTTTAGGCCTTTTTCGGTTTTTTCGTCGAAGGCTCCTGCCGGTTTGGCTTTGGGCGGATAGTTTAACAGCTCTTTGGTTACCTCTCTGTCGGTAAATGCTGCTGCTCCCATATTGTGCAGGTCATCGTAGTAAATATCATCCCAAGGTTTATCAGTGGTACCCAAATCGGCTCCTTTTGCCGATGAGGGGATGACATTTCCCTTTACCAACAAGCCGTTGGCGGGAGCCACTGTTGGCACACCTACTGATACACCTCCACCGGACTGAACCCATAATTTTGTACTACCATTAACCTGTACCCTTAATGCATCTTCACCACTGGAAGAATTTATATGCAGCCGTGCAAGTGGACTATTTGATCCTATTCCTACCCTTCTGTTACTAAAATCGCCATAAATTAATGGAATTGTATTATCATCGTTATCAATGTAAAGTGTATTGCTTGCTGTAGTGCGTGCTGCACCGGCCTTGTGACCGATAAACACATTGCCATCGCCATTGTTATGATATCCGGCGGAATCACCCATGGCTGTGTTGTAATTGCCGGTGGTGTTTTTATCGAGTGCATACACGCCATAAGCTGCATTATAGCTTCCGGAGGTATTGCTATTTAGTGCCTGGTCGCCGGTAGCTGTATTCCACCTTCCGGTATTGTTGGCCGCACTGGAACTTCCCATTAAAGCGAAAGCACCCACAGCAGTATTATAAGTGTCCCTGCCCGAAGTTCTGCTATCGGCATATAGCATGGCTTTATAACCTATTGAAGTACTTCGTCTGTTGCCAACATTTGATTTTAGTGCGTAAACGCCTATTGCCGTATTTAAATCTCCTGTGGTTGTTGAATACATACTTTGATAACCTATTGCCGTGTTTTTATAACCTGTAGTATTTTCATATAAGGCTTTACTTCCAATGGCGGTATTTTTTGTTGCATCATCGGCAGCAGATGCACCAAAACCATTATGAAACAAAGCAGAATCACCTATGGCCACAAGGTTGCTGCGGTCGGTGTTGTAATGTAATGCACTTACACCCATAGCGGTATTGGAATATCCGGTTGTGTTAAAATAAAGAGCATAATATCCATTTGCCGTATTGAAATCTCCCGAAATATTTCTGTTGAGTGAACTCGTTCCAAAAGCGGAATTATAACTACCGGAAACATTATCGTTTAATGCTTCAAATCCGATGGCTGTATTAAGGCTTCCCGAATCATTGAAATACAAAGTATGGTAACCTATTGCGGAATTATATGCGCCGGAAGTGTTGGAATACAAAGTCCGGTAACCTATAGCAGAATTATAATATCCTGTAGTATTGGAATACAAAGCTTTTGAACCCAATGCGGTATTATGGTCCGATTCATAACTGTGTGTTGCCCCTTCTCCGTTATGATACAGGGCGGAATCACCAATGGCCACAAGGTTGCTGCGGTTGGTATTGCTGTGTAAAGCTCCGGCACCCATGGCAATGTTACTATTGCCTGTTGTGTTGTTGTACAATGACGAATCGCCAACGGCTGTGTTGTAATTTCCTGTGGAATTGAGATGGAGCGATAAAGCACCATACGCTGTATTATTGCTTCCGGAAGTATTATATTCAAGCGAAGCATGACCGGTAGCATTATTGTATTTACCGGTATTGTTGGCCGGGTTTTGTGCTCCGCGTAAAGCATAATCACCAAGAGCTATATTATAGGTTTCTTCAAGAGAAGTCTGTGAACTGTCATAATAATACATTGCCCAACGACCGATTGCTATATTTTGACTTTTTACTTTATTGGAGTGAAGTGCACCATAGCCCATTGCAATGTTTTGATTACCTGTAGTATTTTGTGATAATGCATCATTTCCAACCGCTACGTTTTGATATGCTTCGGTGTTTTTTAATAAAGCACTCATTCCAATAGCAACATTCTCAAATCCTTCTTTATTTTCTCTTAACGCATAACAACCTATGGCTGTATTGGAGTCGCCTATACTATCGTTTTTTAAGGCATACCGGCCTATGGCTGTATTATAATCTCCTTTTGTGCTGGAATATAACGCTTTGGAACCTATCGCAGTATTATAATATCCCTTCGTGTTCGAATAGAGGGCTTTAGAGCCAATGGCAGTATTTCCTGTTGCATGAGAATCATTTGTTGCTCCTTCTCCGTTATGATACAATGCCGAATCGCCAATGGCCACAAGATTGCTGCGGTCGGTGTTGTGATATAATGCTTTTATGCCTATAGCTACATTACTGTATCCTGTACTATTCGAATACATTGAGCTTGCTCCCAGCGCTGTATTGTTATTCCCAGTGGTGTTTAAATATAGGGCACTAAGACCATAAGCTGCATTTTCACTACCGGAAGCATTACTCCCAAGCGCATTGGCTCCGGCGGCGGTATTATCTTTTCCGGTGTTGTTGGCAATGTTGGAATATTTACCTTTTAAAGCTTGATAACCCAGGGCTGTATTTTTGGTTTTAACATTATTACTTCCCGAACTGTCAGCGAATTTCATTGCACCATAACCGATTGCTGTATTTTCTTGATTGGATTTGTTAAAATAAAGTGCATAATTACCCACAGCGGTATTTTTTTCTCCTATTGTATTATCATGTAAGGTTTTATTGCCTACAGCAGTATTACCAATTCCATTAGAATTAGAATACAAACTTTGATAACCAAAAGCTATATTTTCTTCACCTATAGTATTTGCATATAAGGCTTTTGAACCCACGGCAGTATTATACTTAGCTTCGTAAATTCCTGATGCTCCAGTGCCGTTGTTATACAATGCCGAATCGCCAATGGCCACAAGGTTGCTGCGGTCGGTGTTATTTTTCAAAGCACCGATGCCCACTGCCGTAACCGAAGTAGCGGTGGTTTGAGAGGCACCGGCATCTTTTCCGAGAAAAAGATAGGTTGCCGTATCGGATGCTGCATCGCTGAGATTGTCGATGTAGCCTCCGGTCATTACACTTTTCCATGTGGTTCCATTCCAGTAATAAAATCCTTTGTTGTTGTCGGTTTGGAAAATCATTAGCCCGGTGGCGGGCGAGGTTATGGCGTTGCGTTGTGCTTTTGTCATACGCGGAATAAGCATTCCTGCCGTGTCGGATTTTACTTCCAGCATAGCGGAAGGGTCGGCGGTTGAACCATCGGTGTTGATGGCTACCTGTGCGTTGAGTGCCAGAGTGGCCAGTAGCATCAGGGTAATTAAAGTTAACTTTTTCATAGTTTATGTTTTTAAATGGGTTTTTGTCATTTAGCTTCGCTGTCATTAGCCCTGCGGGCGTCATTGGCTTCGCTGTCATTGGCTCGCCGGGAGGCTCGCGTCATTGGTTTGCTGCGCAAACGTTGTTTATCTCCCTGCGGTCGATGTTGTTTTGTTTGTTTCTCCCCTTCTCTCCATCTCCCTCTCCCTCCGCCCCTTCCTTGCGGTCGGGGCGTTGGGCGGGCTTAAACCAAATTCCTACCTTCGGTTTATTTATTTTCCAGTAAGCTTTCTAATCGTTCAATGCGCTTCTCAAGGCTTTCGATTTTTTCTTTTTGTTTTTCAATAATCAACTGTTGCTCGTAGTTGGCTTTGTAGTTGTAGGTGGTCATTTCGTCAGTGAGCAGATCGTAGCCGTCTTTGAGGGCGGGTGGAATGGAGTTGGGGTCAAGCTCTTTAAGGCCTTTTTCGGTTTTTTCGTCGAAGGCCCCGGCAGGTTTTGCTTTGGGCGGATAGTTTAATAACTCTTTGGTAACCGCTCTGTCGGTAAATGCTGCTGCTCCCATGTTATGCAGGTCATCGTAGTAAATATCGTCCCAGGCTGCAGTACTGGTTCCAAGGTCGTAGCTTTTGTGACTTGTGGGAATCATATCGCCATGGGATATCAGACCGTTTGCGGGGCCTTCCTCATAAGTACCAATGGAGACGCTGCCGTTGGAATGTACTTTTAATTTTGTAACAGTATTAATCCTTACCCACAGCGGCGACTCGTCTGTGGCCGAGCGAATTTCCAGTTTAGCTCCCGGCAAAGTGGTACCGAAACCTATTTCTCTACTGCTAAAATCGCCATAAATTAACGGGGTGGGATTATCATCGTTATCAATGTAAAGTGTGTTGTTTGCTGCGGTACGTGCTGCACCGGCCTTGTGACCGATAAATACATTGCCATCGCCATTGTTATGATATCCGGCGGAATCGCCGAGGGCGGTGTTGTAGTTGCCGGTGGTGTTTGAATACAAAGCCAAAGAGCCATATACGGCATTATTATTTCCGGTTGTATTTGATAATAAAGCTCCATTGCCGGATGCAGTATTGTGCCACCCGGTGGTGTTAAAGGCTAAGGATTTATACCCTATGGCTGTATTTCTATATCCTGTTGTATTGTTCCCCAAAGCCAACATACCCGTTGCTGTGTTCTTATCTCCGGTTGTATTAAATCTCAGGCTTTCATGACCACTTGCTGTATTACAAGTACCTTCTGTATTTTTATTAAGAGCATCGTTACCAATAGCGGTATTTTTATAACCCAAAGTGTTATAATAAAGGGTATGCCAACCCACGGCAGTATTTCTATAACCTGTATTATTATGATAAAGAGCTTTTGATCCTATTGCTGTATTTTTATCACCTTCATAGTCTGAAGATGCACCATAACCATTATTATACAATGCCGAATCGCCAATGGCTACAAGGTTGCTGCGGACAGTGTTGGCGTGTAATGCTCCTGCACCCATGGCAATGTTGGAATTTCCTGTTGTATTGGAGTATAAGGCCACAGACCCGGATGCCGTGTTATAATTTCCGGTGGTATTATCATGCAAAGCGCCATATCCATTTGCGGTGTTTTGTCCTCCATCTGTATTTAAATACAACGACCTAAAACCTGTAGCGGTATTCCAATTACCTTTTGAGTTAGTTAAAGCCTCATTTCCAACAGCTACATTTTCGCGCCCTTCAACGTTACTATAAAGTGCATCATTTCCAACAGCTACATTTTCGTGTCCTCTAACGTTTTGATAAAGTGCGTTAAACCCAATTGCAGTATTGTAATATCCGGTATCATTTGAAAATAAGCTTGCATAGCCTATAGAAGTATTCATATAACCTTTCGTGTTGTAAAATAAAGCATAGTCTCCAATTGCAGTATTATTATATCCGGTATCATTAAAATATAAGCTTTCAAATCCTATGGCTGTATTTTCTGAACCTTTTGTGTTGTAGTATAGTGCCATTACGCCATACGCAACATTGTTATTGCCAGAAGTATTATAGTACATTGCATCATAACCAATAGCAATATTATAAGATCCGGTAGTGTTTGAAAACAAGGATTTTGATCCCACGGCAGTATTATACATTGCTTGGGAAATTCCCGATGCTCCGGTACCATTATTATACAATGCCGAATCACCTATGGCTACAAGGTTGCTGTGGTCGGTGTTTGTGTATAATGCACCTGTTCCTATGGCAATGTTGTTGTTGCCTGTGGTATTGTTGTAGAGAGCTGAATCGCCCATGGCAGTGTTGTAGTTACCTGAGGTATTATTATATAAGGTGCAATATCCATTTGCGGTATTTTGTTCTCCATTTGTATTTAAATACAAAGACCTATAACCTGTAGCGGTATTCCAATTACCTTCCCTGTTAAGAAATAAAGCATTAGATCCAACAGCTACATTTTCGTGCCCTTCATGGTTATAATTAAGTGCAGCATACCCAATCGCAGTATTACGATATCCGGTATCATTTCCATATAAGCTCCTATTGCCTATGGCAACATTGTAATAACCTCTCGTGTTGAAATATAAAGCTTGATATCCAACAGCTATATTTTTGTACCCTTCTTGGTTACTAAAAAGTGCAGTACAGCCAATTGCAGTATTTTTAAATCCACTGTGGTTATAATAAAGTGCACTATTACCAATTACAATATTGTAATATCCGGAATCATTAAAATATAAGCTTCCACTACCTATGGCAATATTGCTATAACCTTTCGAATTGCGATATAAAGCATGGGTTCCAACAGCTATATTACCGTGTCCTCCAACGTTATGATAAAGTGCAGTAACTCCAATTGCAATATTGTTATATCCGGAATCATTATTATATAGGCTTTGATAACCTATAGCAGTATTCACTTCTCCGGTGGTATTTGAAAATAAAGCTTTTGAACCCACGGCAGTATTATACATAGCTTCAGAACTTCCCGATGCTCCGATACCGTTGTTATACAATGCCGAATCGCCAATGGCCACAAGGTTGCTGCGGTCGGTGTTGGAATACAAGGCTCCAAATCCCATTGCAGTATTGGAATGTCCGGTAGTGTCATTATGAAGTGCTGTATAGCCAACTGCTGTATTATAATTTCCTGTAGTGTTACTATCAAGCGTGTACATTCCATAGGCAGTATTACAAATACCGGTTGTATTTTCTAATAATGCATGATATCCATTGGCAGTATTATAACGGCCGGAAGTATTAGAGTAAAGGGCTTTATTTCCGAAAGAGGTGTTAAAACGACCGGAAGTATTGGAATACAAAGCCTTATACCCCACGGCAGAATTGTTATAACCTGTTGTGTTAGAATATAGTGCCGAATCGCCAATGGCCACAAGGTTGCTGCGGTCGGTGTTGCTTTGTAATGCACCTGTTCCTATGGCAATATTGCTGTTGCCGGTGGTGTTGTTGTAGAGGGTAGAATCACCTATGGCAGTGTTATGATTGCCGGTGGTGTTTAAAAAGAGTGAATAATAACCCAGGGCTGTATTGCCTGTACCGGTGGTGTTTGTATAACCGGCGTTTCGGCCCACTGCCGTATTGTTTTCCCCCGAGGTGTTTGAGCTTAATGCATTTCGGCCCAAAGCCGTGTTTTCGTTGTTGCCGTCATCCGAGCCTCCTGAGTTGGACCCCACAAAAAGACTGGAACCATCGTAAATAGCATCAGTAAGGTCGTCCAACGAAAGTACTGAAGCGGCAGCGGTTCCCACCTTAACCCAGCCGGAGCCCTTGTGATAATAAAAACATTGGTCATCCGTATCATATACCAAAAGCCCGGTGGCGGGCGAGGTTATGGCGTTGCGTTGTGCTTTTGTCATACGCGGAATAAGCATTCCTGCCGTGTCGGATTTTACTTCCAGCATGGCGGAAGGGTCGGCGGTTGAACCATCGGTGTTGATGGCTACCTGTGCGTTGAGTGCCAGAGTGGCCAGTAGCATCAGGGTAATTAAAGTTAACTTTTTCATAGTTTATG
>JALVAQ010000501.1 GCA_027011095.1 Bacteroidales bacterium | reverse complement strand
TTATGTTGTACGATGCCAAACTATCGCAGGATATGGCTGCCAAACTTCTTGAAGAGGGAATTTATGTAATCGGATTTTATTATCCGGTGGTTGCCAAAGGCCTTGCACGCATTCGGGTGCAGCTTTCGGCAGCGCACACAAAAGAACATCTAGACAAAACCATTGCCGCTTTTATTAAGGTAGGCAGGGAGTTGAATGTGATAAAGTAAAAAAGAAATGCAAGGAGGTGTGAAGTTGTATTAATACTCATCTTCACACCTTTGTTCCCCATCATTAAAATAGTTTACGTAATCTGTAAAATATTGTGCAATAAGTTTCCATAATATGTAAATTTATTGTATTTTTGTGAGATGAAAATTATCGAAACCTCAACAGGAAACGAATATTCAGTAGAAATTCTACCTGTTGAAAGTTACGAGTTTAAAACCCTGTCTAAAAAAAGATATTTTTTTGATTGGAAGATTGAGAGCAATCAAGAAGTATATAAATTACAGATTATAGGCTCAAGTGATATTTTAGGACTTGTTTCATTGGAAAGAATCCCAAACGAATGGAGAATACACATTAGACTTATTAGTGTTTCCAAAGAAAACAAAGGAAGCGAAAAAAAATATGATAGAATTGCCGGAAATTTAATTACACATGTTGCAAAAATTGCAATTCTTGAATTTGGAGAGTTGGCATGTGTTTCACTTAGACCTAAAAGTCAAATTGCTCAACATTATATCGATAAATACAATATGAACATTACAGGTATGACTTTGAGTATTGAAGTTCCTGAAATATTAGATTTGATTAAATTATACGACAATGAATAATAATAGGGGAAATATGATTGAAAATGCCGAATATGGTGTAGACTCAAGATATAAATCAAATAAAGAACGTGAAACGGAAGCCACAGCTTTAATGGAGGCTCGTTTGATGAGAATGAAAAGTTTATCCAGGGATCAAATTATTCGGGCTAAACTTCTACAATTGAAACTAAAGATGGAAGAGTACATAAAAGAACCTATGAATAGCAATCAAAATTATTTCACGGAATTTTTAAAAAGCTATATTGATATCATTTACCCTAAAAGGAGTCTTTTTGCCAAAGATATTGACATTGCACCGGTAAGCTTAAGTCAGGTAATTAACAACCATAGAGCACCCAAAGAAGAATTTATAATGAAGTTAATGATACATTCGGAAAAAGTGTATAAAAATATTTGTGCGTTTCGGAAAAGAATATGGTTTCAGGTATATTATCATGAAAAAATTTGTGATACAATGTCCAATCAGGCACAATGGCGGCCTAAAGTTGAAAGGCATGTTAAATTAAGTGAAACAATTTAGAGGCAAAGAGTTAATAAAAATAAGACTTTAAACAAGTTCAATAACGCTGTATAAAAAACAACAACTGTGATTTTTGGAATAGGAACCGATATAATTGAAGTGGAACGTATTGGCAAGCGGCTTGAAAAAAGCGATGCCCTGAAGCAAAAGTTATACACTGCCCGCGAGCAAAAGTATTGCGAAAAGGGCAAGGTAACCATGTATCAGTGTTATGCTGCCCGCTTTGCAGCCAAAGAGGCATTTTTTAAAGCCCTTGGCACCGGCTACCGTTACGGCATGGCTTTCCACGAAATTGAAATCCTAAACGATGAACTGGGAAAGCCTTATGTTAACCCGTTGGGGAAAGTAAAAGAGTTTCTTGAAAAAAATAATATCCAATCTGTCCACCTTTCCATCTCGCATGTAAAAGATACTGCCGTTGCTATGGTGGTGATGGAGAGATGATGCTAATTCATTAATCTTCCCAATATTTTTCTTTGTTTCAGCCTGCTGATGTTGTATATTTGTATGCAAACGAAACGCCGGTTTAATGATGTTGACAGATTTTCAAAAAACAGTACTGGATATTGCCCGTAGTGCAATTCTTGAAAAGCTTACGGGAGAAACAATCATTGACAAAGAGCAACTGCTGCAAAAGTATCCCCAATTGGAGGAGCCGGGGGCAGTATTTGTAACCCTCAATAAAAACAACCGGCTGCGGGGGTGTATTGGTAGTATTCAGCCCTACCGCACCCTGCTTGACGACATCATCGGCAATGCAAAATCGGCAGCCTTTAACGATCCCCGCTTTGACGCGTTAAAGCCTGAGGAGCTCAATAAAATAAAACTTGAAGTATCTGTTTTGTCGCAACCCGAACCGGTGAGTTATCAATCGATAGGCGAATTAAAAGATGCCATTAAACCACACGTTGACGGTGTTGTTTTAACAAGCGGTTTTCATCGTGCTGTTTTCCTGCCGCAGGTGTGGGAGCAGCTGCCCGATTTTAATCTGTTTTTTGAGCATTTGTGTAAAAAAGCCGGTCTGCCGGGTAATTGCCTGAGCAGTTTCCCGGATATAGAAAAATTTAATGTCACCATTTTTGAAGAACCTTAACTGGGTGAACCTGTTTAAAGTTAACCTACTGATAATAAGTGTAAAATATTTACCAGCAGTTCAAATAAAAGACTTTAAACAAATTCATTATAAGCTATCAAAAACACAAACCAATGAAATACTACACACAAACCACCAAAGGGATAAAATGTATGCTGTGCCGGCATTATTGCAACCTTGCCGAAGGGCAGACCGGTATTTGCGGTGTAAACAAAAATGAAAACGGTACTTTAAAAAATCTGGTTTACGGTAAAGTAGCCGCCCTGCACACCGACCCCATCGAAAAAAAACCACTTTATCACTTTTTGCCAGGTTCTTCGGCACTTTCCATTGGCACGGTGGGCTGTAACCTGAAATGTCCGTTTTGTCAGAATTGGGAAATATCACAGGTTGACAATGTGCCCTATCAGCAAAAAGTTACCCCTGTTCAGCTGGTGAAAATGGCCATCGACAACCACTGCCGTTCCATTGCTTATACCTACAACGAACCCACCGTTTTTTATCCCTTTGCAAAGGATGTGGCTCTGGAAGCTAAAAACCACGGACTAAAAAATATTTTTATCAGCAATGGCATGGAAAGTCCCGAAATGATTGATGACATGAAGGGTGTTATTGATGCTTTTAATATCGACCTGAAAAGTTTTAGCTCCCGTTTTTATAAGGCAAAACTCAAAGGCCACCTAAACAGTGTGCTCGATACCTTAAGGCGCTTACGGAAAAATGATTTTTGGCTCGAAGTTACCACGTTAATTGTTCCCGACGAAAACGATACCCCCGAAGAACTTGCCGCCATTGCCGGTTTTATTGCATCCGACCTTGGGAACGATACGCCGTGGCATATTTCGGCTTTTTATCCCCGGTATAAAATGACTTACAAAAACCGAACTCCTGCCCAGTCGCTGCAGCTTGCTTATGATATTGGAAAGCAGCAGGGGCTTCACTATGTTTATAAAGGCAATGTAGCCGAACAGGGTATCACTCGTTGCCCCGTTTGTCAAAAAGAGCTAATAGTACGAAACGGCTATTTTATTACCGTAAACAATATTTTGCAGGGGCTTTGTCCCGTTTGTAACACTAAAATCAGTGGATTATGGAACTAACCGGTACCAAAAGGCTTGCGGGTAACATGGGTGCCTTTTACGGCGAAACCTGCAATGCCATACAAAACAGCATAAATCTTTTTACGGAGCAGTTAAACAAGGTAACAAATCAAAAGATGCTTGCCGTAAAGCCGAGAGCCATCATCGCTCCGCATGCAGGTTGGGTTTACAGTGGTTTTACAGCCAATGCAGCATACAAAACCCTTGCCAATGCAAACCCCGGAAGAATTGTGGTAATCGGGCCGAGTCATCATGTCTATTTCGAGGGAGTTAGCGCCGCCTTTACGCAGTTTTACGAAACCCCGTGCGGCAGCCTACAAACCGATTTACCGTTTCTTGAAAAGTTAAATCAAAAGTTCAGGTTTAAAAGTGTTACCGATGCACATTTTAGCGAGCACAGTACCGAAACGCAGATGCCGTTTATTAAGCACTACTTTCCGCATACAAAAATTATTGAGTTTGTTTATGGTAAAACCACCTGGCAGCAGGTGGCCGAAATAGTTGAATACATTTTGTCCGATGAACAATCGGCGCTGGTAATCAGCAGCGATTTAAGCCATTTTTATCCGTTACACGAAGCCGAATTGCTGGATGCCGTTTGCCTGAATGCCATCAAACATGCCGACCTGAATCTGTTTGACCAGGGGTGCGAAGCCTGTGGCATAATCGGCATTAAAGCCCTGATAAACACAGTAAACAAGCTACAACTAAAAACCGGTATTATTGATTACCGTACCAGTGCCGATGCTTCAAACGATGAAAGCCGTACGGTGGGATATGCTGCTGCTGCGGTTTGGTAGCAATTCAATGTGTGCTGAAGTTCGTTTTTATATCATCTCAAAATTTCGTTTTACTTTGATAAACTTATCAGCAATTATTTGTTTCGATTTTTCTCTTTCTGGATAATCTTTTTGTAAAAATTCAATCGTTGAATTATTTTCAATTTTATCAATTATTTCTGGATTCCTCACAATTTGTCTAATAAAGTCAAACGACAACCCCACATTTCTATTCACTGTTTCATTATTTGTCATTTCTTTGCTTTTTTAATGTATCTATTTCTATAAAATTCCCATCGGTCTTTTAAGTCTTGTTCTGCATATGATAAGGCTGTTTCAAGACTATCGAATTCAATCACTTGTTTGTCTTTATCCCCATTTGGAAACAAAACATCTCTGTGAAAAAATCCATGAGCACAATCATATCGAACTATTGCATTCCATTTTCCTTCAATCAATGTTTCATACTGAACAACTATATCAACAACTTTGCCGTTTTCAACAGTAATTCGCATTCTAATTCTCTCATTATTGTATTTGTCCAAATACTTCAAAAACTCTTTCTTTCCCAAGATTATTAATTTTTCAGTATGTAAACAAAAGTACAATTAATTTTATAATTTCCGCATATTTTTCTATAAATGAACTATAACACTTTTCTTTCGAACGCTAAAAAACCTCTTCGATAATAATTTTCGTACCATTAAAAACAACCTCATCGCCAACCGTATGGCCTTCCAACGCTTTATAAATAGGTACAAC
>JALVAQ010000500.1 GCA_027011095.1 Bacteroidales bacterium | reverse complement strand
TTTTAACTTTAATGTGGGCGAGAGTTCACCGGTATCGGTTGTCCACGCCTTGCAGGTTAAGGCAAACTTTTTAATCTGACGATGGCGTCCCAGCGTGGCGTTAATGCGGTCAACTTCTTTTTGAAACCGGGCAATTACTTTCGGGTGTTCAATTAAATCAACATTATCGCGATAGTTAACGTTGTTGTTGGCAGCCCATTTGTGCAACACTTCAAAATCGGGACTTATTATGGCCGCTGCAAATTTTTCACCTTCACCCACCACCATAAGCTGATCGATAAAAGGTGATTCTTTAAATTTATTTTCAACCAATTGCGGTGCAACATATTTTCCGGTGGAGAGTTTGAATATCTCTTTTTTCCGGTCGGTAATTTTCAGGATGTTGTATTCGCCCAACTCACCAATATCGCCGGTATGAAACCAACCGTCCTTGTCGATAACCTGTTTGGTTTTTTCAGGGTCTTTGTAATATCCTTTCATCAGGTTTGGCCCACGCATCAATATTTCACCGTCTTCGGCGATTTTTACCTCAACATTATCCAAAACAGGCCCTACCGTTCCAAACTTTATTAACGGATATTTGGTATGATTTACAGCTATTACAGGAGATGTTTCGGTTAACCCGTATCCTTCGCTGATGGGAATGCCGGCAGCATAAAAAATACGTGCCAGCCGGGGCTGAAGCGCTGCTCCGCCGGACACAATTATTTTAATATTTCCACCCAGTGCCTCACGCCACTTACTAAATATAAGCTTGTTGGCTAACTTAAGCTGCTGCTCGTAAAACCATCCGTTTGCACCATTCAATTCGTATCGGAGGCCTAAATCTATCGCCCAGAAAAAGAGTTTTTTCTTAACGCCGGTAAGTTGTTTTCCCGAAAGTAAAATCTTATCGTACAATTTTTCAATAACCCTGGGAACTGTAGTAAAACCATCGGGATGAACCTCTTTCAGGTTTTCACCAATGGAGTCAATATTCTCGGCATAATAAACACCAATGCCTTTAAACTGATGCAGGTAGTTCACTTCGCGCTCCAACACGTGACACAGCGGAAGAAAACTTAACGAGCGCATACCTTCGCCTATGGGTAAAATATCTTTGGTAGCTTTTACATTGCTTAAAAAATTGGTATGCGTCAACATCACCCCTTTTGACAGACCTGTTGTTCCGGAGGTGTAAATGATGGAAAGTAAATCGTCGGGGTTTACTTTGTCGCGGATGGAAACCAGCTTATCGTATAGGGTATCTTTGTTCTTCTTTCCCAACTCAATAATTTCGCTAAAATTACTTACACCCTCCACCGGATCAATTGTCCACACTTTTTCGATGTTTTCGGTGTTTTCAGCAATTTTTTTAACCCGGTCGTAAAGCTCTTTTGATGAAACAATTAAAATACGTGCTTCGGAGTGGGCAAAAATATGTTTTAACTCCCGCTCGCTGTTGTTGGCATAAATGGGAACATGAACCACGCCCACCTGTGCCATACCCATATCCATAAAATTCCACTCGGGGCGGTTGTTCGACATGGTTACAATTTTTTCGCCCGGCTTAAAGTCCATGGATAGCAGTCCTAAGCTAAAGTAGTCAACATTGTCTTTATACTCTTGTGTAGAAAACTTTTCCCATCGGCCATTTCGTTTTACTGCCAGGGCATCGTCGCGTTGATATTTTTCGAGAAGTTGATCAACGATATCAAAAGTTCTGGTTACTTCCATGATAATTGTTTTTAATTGTTTTTAACTTTTTTTGGTTTAAAGGTCCAGGTAAACTGAAAGATGGCCACCACATCACCTTCAGCATCGTAACCCGTTGAAGTAACATCAACGGTTTTACCTTCGCCGGTTTTAAGGCTTTCGTTAATAGCCTGTGCTATTTTTTCGCCATCGTTGCAGACAAAACGGGTACGGGTGCGCGCTTTTTTTGTGAATGAAGCCTCCATTTTAAACACCAGCATCGACATAGGCCTGGGGGCTTCACTAACCAATGCAATGGCCTGAACTCCCGAGGAAAGCTCGGCAGCCATACTCATCACGGCAAAATACATCGACTGAAACGGATTTATATTCAAATGCTTATACGGCACAGTTACAACAGCATGCTTATCATCAAATTCAACAACCCGCAATCCTGCCAATAAACCCATGGGCATATTCTTCAACATAAACAGTTTCATTAAAAAGGGTCGCCGGGCGGTTTTTCTTATATTATTGCTGCCTGCCATTGTTTATTTTGTTTTCGTTAAAATCAGCTGTTTGATTTAAAAAAACCGAAGGCGCACTGTGCACCTCCGGTTACTTTTGGTTAATGATTAAAAGTTATAACGATTGTCTTCAATAAGCTTGTCGGCAATCATTCGGCGGGCATCTTTAACGTTTACGGGATTAACCTTGGTAAAACGTTTCATGCCCATCAGCATGGCCTGGCGCTCGTCGCCTTCTGCAAAGGAGTTAACGGCATCCACACCAATTTTGTTTATTCTCGAAGCAGTGTCGTACATAAATACATCCAGCATGCTTTTGTACAGTTTCATTTTTTCTTCGTCGTATTTGCCATTGAGTTTTTCAATTCGAAGCATCATCGACTCAGCAGCATAGGTGTACATCAACATGTCGGAAACATTCATCAGGATTTCCTGCTCGTTTTGAATTTTGTCGGTGTATTTCTGCAATGCAGCACCGGCCACCATCAAAATCGACTTTTTAAAGTTGGTAATAACCTTATGCATACCTTCGTAATAATCCATGGAGGTGCTGCCGAAATCAGGAATACCCATCAACTCTTTGGCAACAGCTTTTGCCGGAGTAAGCAGGTCGATTTCACCCTTCATGCCTCTTTTCAAAATTTCACCGATGGTAACCATGCGGTTGATTTCGTTGGTTCCTTCAAAAATACGGTTGATGCGCGAATCGCGATAAGCACGTTCTACCGGCATTTCGGCTGAATAGCCCATGCCACCGTGAATTTGAACACCTTCGTCAACAACATAATCCAGTGCTTCCGAGCCAAAAACCTTGGCAATGGAGGCTTCGATGGCGTACTGGCGAAGTCCTTCAACCATGGCACGCCCCTTGTCCATTCCTTCGGCAACCAGCGACTCGATGGCGTCATCGATGTTTTGGCTGGCACGATAAGTTAACGATTCGTTGGCGAAAGTACGGATAACCATTTCGGCCAGTTTATATTTGATAGCACCGAAGTTAGCAATGTTGGTACCGAACTGTTTCCGCTCGTTGGCATACTGAACCGAAAGATCAATGGTAGCTTTGGCAGCACCTGCACAGGCACCGGCTAATTTAATTCGGCCAAGATTCAAAATGTAAAGAGCGATTTTAAATCCCTGGTTTTGTTCTCCCAACAGGTTTTCAACAGGAACTTTCACATTGTCAAAAAAGATTTGGGTAGTGGACGATCCACGAATACCCATTTTATCTTCTTCCTCGCCAATGGTAAAACCGGGGGTTCCGCGCTCTACAATAAAAGCACTTAGGTTTTTGTCGCCTTCAATTTTAGCAAACACGATAAACAGGTCGGCAACACCGGCGTTGGTAATCCACATTTTATCGCCATTGAGGATGTAATGTTTTCCGTCTTCGGTTAAAACGGCTTTGGCTTTACCATTGTTTGGGTCGGAGCCGGCAGTAGGCTCGGTAAGGGCATAAGCACCAATGTATTCACCCGTTGCCAATTTGGGGAGGTACTTTTTCTTCTGTTCCTCGTTACCAAAATAATAGATGGGCAGGGTACCGATGCCGGTATGAGCCGAATAGGCTACGGCAAAGCTGAATCCCTTTCCCATCTCTTCAACGGTAAGCATGGAGGTTACAAAATTTTGTCCGAAACCGTCGTACTCCTCAGGTAACGAAATTCCCAAAAGACCCATTTCACCGGCATCTTTTAAAAGTTTGGTAAGGGTTTCGTAATCGTGATGCTCCAGCTTTTCAATATTGGGCAAAACCTGTGTTTCGGTAAAATCGCGGCAGGTTTGCGCCATCATTTGCTGTTCTTCATTAAATTCTTCAGGAATAAAAATATCCTGTGCGCTGGTTTCCTTAATTAAAAACTCACCGCCTTTTAGTGTTTTGTTTTCTGACATTTTCTTTGTTTTTTATGATTCATTAATTCTTTTTCTTGTCATTTGGCCTGTGGCCGTCACTTGTTTCACGTCATTTGGCTTCGCCGTCATTAGCCCTGCGGGCGTTATTTGCTTCGCGTCATTAGCTTTGCTGTCATTAGCCCTTCGGGCGTCATTTAGTGGTCATTAGGCTCCTTTTAGTCGCCGTTATTTGCTTCGCTGTCATTAGCCTCCCTGCGGTCGGCGTTATTATGTTGTTATTCGTTCACTTTGCTCACGTCATTTAGTGGCTTTGTTTGCCAATTGATTTGATATAATTGTTTAGTTTAACACCAATACTATCAATCTCTTTTGTAAAAAATCGGAATTCATCTTCGCTAATTAATTTTCTGTTAGATGCTTTTGTTAACCATGTTTTGGTTTCGTATAAAGAACCTCTTGAATAGTAGCTAAAATGTTTTGCCTCTTTGTAATGATACCTTCCAAAACCCTCACTCAGGTTAGCTGCAACAGAGTCTACAGCTCTTACCAATTGTTTGCCAATAGTATCTTTAGAAAAGTAGTCCCATTTTATAACAATGTTCCAAACTTTTTCACCAATACTCATGGATAGTTGATAAACCTGTAACTCCTCTAATTTCATTTCACTTTTACTATAAACTTCTATTTTACTTTAAACTCACCAAATGACGCCCGAAGGGCAAATGACCATTAAATGACAGCCGACCAAAGGGATGCTAAATGACTACTTAATGATGCCGACCTCCCGGAGGCAAATGACCACCTAATAACTATCTACAACATCTCATAAATCCCTGCTGCGCCTTGTCCGGTTCCGATACACATGGTTACCATTCCGTACTTTTTATTGCGGCGTTTCAGTTCATTTAGAATTTGGACGGTAAGTTTGGCTCCAGTGGCTCCCAGCGGGTGGCCCAAAGCGATGGCACCGCCATTTACATTAACGATGTCGGGGTTCAATCCCAGCTCGTTGATAACCACCATGCTTTGGGTG
>JALVAQ010000499.1 GCA_027011095.1 Bacteroidales bacterium | reverse complement strand
ATAAAGAAATAAACTTATTAACAACAAATAAGAAAAACAAAATACAGGAAACAAAATAACAAAATTAAAAAAATTCTTAAAAAAACTTTTCAGAAGCAAACCCGAATTAAATTCATTGCACAAAATATCGTTTGATATCAGTGAAAATTGGTTTAGAGTAAATATCAAAAGAGAAAATAAAGTGGGTAGTAAAGTAGGTAGTAAAGTAACAGAAAATCAAACAAAAATACTGAAAATAATAAGCGAGAACCCACACATAACTAAAAAAGAAATACTCAATCACATAACCATAGGAAAAACAGCAATAGACAACAACATCTCAAAATTAAAAAAAATGAAACTAATAAAAAGAATAGACTCTAACAAAACAAGATATTGGAAAATAAAAAAATAAAAAACTAATAAACCCTAACATGAGAAGAATCAGGCTCTTCCTTCCATATTTGATAACCATTAAAAACACTATCTAAACAACAAACACTATCATAAGCAACAATACCCGGAGGCAAAGCAGGAGTCTGAAAAACACATTCTGACTGGTAAGCACTAAACAAAGTATCATTAGCAGGAGAGAAAGGACTATCACAACCAAACTGTAAATTACCAGCAAAACCCTTATCACAAGTAGCAGTGTTTTTATAACAAACATTTCCAGTGTCAGTATAATGATATCCTTCAGGACACCAATAATCACCATAATTCTGACTAGAATAATCATCGCAGAATAAAGACTGGCCATTAACATCAATTAAGAAAATACTCTCGCCCAAAGAAGAATTCTGCGCCAAACAAGCAGGATACAAACCACTACCAGAAGGAGACTCCTCAGTAGAACCACCAAGACCACAAAAACGCTCCTCACCACAAAAACTAGAACGATAAAAAAGAGTATTATTCGTTTTGAAAGAAGAATTACTTAACGGCTTGCAAGAACTAAAGTTGCGACTCTCAGAACCAGGACTTTCACTGTTAATCAAAGGCAGTTGGAAACTAAAATCTTGCACTGTTATCGAAAGCCTACAAGAAGGAGTAATCTCACAAAAAGGACCATGATAAGTAGTAACCAAACGACAAGAACTATTAACAAAAACACTAGTACAAGAACCACCATCACCACTACACAAAACACTACCAGAAACAGGCTTATCACAAACAAGAACATCCTCACTCAAACAATCAACAACATCAACACGAGGATTACAACCACCCTTCAAACCCACCAAGCTAGTCAAATTAACAACAGAAACATTAAAATCAGAACAAACAAGACTATCATTAGAAGGAAACAAAGGAAACAAAGAATCATTACAAACAATAAGATAAGAAGAAAGAAAATCACCAACCGTGAACCTATCTCTTTTTTATATACGCATAATCCCGAAGGGATTTAATATGAATAGCCCTGTACGAAGTGCAGGGAAAAGGGAAACAGGTAGTTGAATAAATTATAACCCTGAAAGGGTTAAATAGAACTTATTGAACCCCTTCAGGGTTCTTTGATGCATTTTCATCATAACCACCGGTCTCACCGATGGTTATTCATATTGAACCACTCCGTGGTTTGGTATTTTAAAATGCCACAAGCTCGTATCGGGCAGGCCCGCCTAAATGACACAGTCGGGTAAACGGCAGGCAGGCAAATCTAAAAGAGCTTAGGGTTGGTCATGCCGAGTGGTTTTTCGTAGCTTCAGCGGAGAAAAATTGTATCGAGGTATGAACGTAATCACCACCCTACCCACCCCGCAAAAGGCAACCATTGAACTTTTGAACCTCTGAACTTTTGAACAACCTTGAACTTTAAACTTTCAAACCTTGAACTTTAAATAAGCAATAAGCAACATTCATTGAGCAATAATCAATAAAACAATGCGGCAATCTCCCCCTCTCAACTTCTCCCCCTCTCTACTTCTCTCCCTCTCAACTTCCCAACTTCACACTCACCTCCCCTCCCCGCCATGGTTCGATACAGCACTCCTAACGTCGCGCCACTCTCCATGACCGGCTCCCTGCAAAAGGCAACCATTTAATCATTCATGCATTAACTCATTCAACCATTTAAGCATTCACTCATTCAAGCATTTGAGCATTCAAGCATTCAAGCATTCACTCATTCACTCATTCACTCATTCACTCATTCAAGCATTAACGAATAACGATTAACAATGCAACAATGTATCAATGCAGCAATGCAACAATCAATTCATTAACCCATTAACCCATTTCACCTTTTAAACTTTTCCAATACCCTTCAACAATATCTTCAACTATTTGCTTTACGGGCCTGATGGAGTGAATATGTTCAATTCCCGGGCCGGCTACCCAAAAGGTTTTATAGGTTGCGCTGAAAGCAGCTTTTTCAATGGCTTTCATACCTTTAACTGCCACAAACATTTTAACCCATTTTTTTATTTTCTTGTTTTTCAGCATCATTTTGGTAAGGCCACTGGATTTGGTACCAACCTTTTGAACATAAGGCGTGTTGATTACAGTAAGCGGTGTTCCCGACAGGTTTTCACTTAAAACCACATCCTTCCCTCTGTAATCAATCAATGCCTGCTTGTATTCATCTGAAACACCACACTCCTCCGAGGCAATAAATACAGTACCCACCGAAACCGCATCCGCGCCAAGGTCAAGCATTTTTTTTAAATCAACACCTCGCACCACGCCACCTGCACCAATAACGGGTATGTTGCACTCCTTACGCAGCATCGGAATCAACTCTTCAGGTTTCATATTGCCACTATGTCCGCCAGCCTCCGAAGTTACCGCAATGAGTGCATCGGCACCCAACAACTCCACTTTTTTAGCATACTTAAGGTCAACCACATCGCAAAAAACTTTTATACCGTGGCCTTTGCAGCGTTTTATAGTCTCTTCGGGGCTTCCCAGCGAAGTGATGATAAAATCCACTTCCATCTCAATGCAGGTATCCAATTGCGACTTGTACTTTACATTGGACTTGTTCACAATGAGATTAATCCCAAAAGGTTTATCAGTAGTGCTTTTTATTTCCGCAATGGCTTCCCTGAAAGCTTCATCCGTTCGATAATTAAGAGCCGGGAAAGCAGCAGTAATTCCACTATTTAAAGCCTCAATAATCATTTTAGTATTGGAAACCAGAAACATAGGCGCCATTATAATGGGGTGGTCAATACCCATCATTTTGGTAAAGGATGTTTCAATTTTATCATTTTTTATCATGGTAAATAAATTTGTTTTGGGCTGACTAAGATAGATAAAATAGTTTATTTCCATTCTTAATCAATTGTTAAAAACATTTTGTTTCCTTTGCCGCAAAAATTACAGGATGAAAAAGATTTTATGGCTTCTTTTGCTTTTACCTTTTACCTTAAAAGCTCAAAATAGTTCTCAAATTATTTCAAAAAGTGACACCTCCTATTTATTCGGCCAAATTTTTTCCGATTTCTATTTTGGTTTAAACGACAATTTTAAACCACAATCGGCCTTTACTTTCAAGCAGGGAATTATTGGCTACAAGCACACCTTTAAAAACAAAGTTTCAGGTTTAATCATGCTTGATGTAACCCGGACCACCCATTTTAAAAGTATGGGCGACACCAGCAACAACATCATTCCCGTTGACTATTTTGAAGGCAGCAAATACACAGCCTACCTGAAGATGGCGGAAATAAAGTGGAATATAAACAAACACTTTGTTTTACGATTCGGCCAATTGTTAAATACGCAATATCTAACTTTTCAAGATAGATTTTGGGGATTCCGTTATGTTGACGTAACTTTTCAGGAAAAATACCGTTTTGGCATGCCTGCCGATTTTGGAGTTCAGGCTGATTATCAATTAGACGAAAAATTGTTGTTGCAGGTTTCGGTGGTAAACGGCGAAGGCCCTTTCCGTTATCAGGACATGCTTAGCAGGTTTTTATATGCCGGCAATGTGCAATATAGTCCGGTGAAGCATTTTACCCTAAAACTCTATATGGGGCTGGAATCGGCACCCGATACCGGCGTTTATGTAAAATCGAGGAAAATTGCCTCCTTTTTTACAGGCTACAAAAACAAAGTGTTTGGAATTGGCAGTGAAGCCAACTATGTTAAAGATTACACTTATGAAGCAGGAATAGATAAATATGGTTTTTCGGTTTATGGATTTATTGCCGTTTCTCCAAAGTTTGTCGTGCTCGCACGATACGATTACCTCCATCAGGAATTTAGTACTAAAGACATTATCAACAACTATTATATTATTGGTACTCAATACGAACCGGTTAGGTTTCTGCTAACTTCCCTCAACTTCCGCTATTACTCAAAAAACGATTTTCCGGCAATATATCTCAATGTTGGTTTCAAGTTTTAAAAAAGAGAAATGTTAATAAATAACTAATTTAAATAGCTTCTATCCAAAAAATAACTATTTTTGAGTACCCAAAACTTTACATTTACTGCTAAAGCAGTTTACAAATCACCTCCCGACCAACAACGTATTGAATAAAGGAACGTTAACGGGATTATTTTTCACCATCATTTTATTAATGATGGCTTCAAATGTGTTTGCCCAGGATTTAACACACTTTAAGCAAAATAAATCATCGGTACACGGCAGCGTTGGCGCCACCGGAATTTTTTACAACTCATCAGGCATAACACCTCGCAAAGTACCTTTCTCATATATTTTAAACGGAAATTTGGTTGTAAACCTAAAGGGCCTGGTTTTGCCATTTTCATTTACTTACAGCGACAGGAACAAGAGTTTCCGGCAACCTTTTAATCAATTTGGCTTGTCGCCAAAATACAAATGGATTACCCTGCATTTGGGATATCGCAACATAAATTTTTCGAAATATGTGCTGGGAGGCCATACCATTTTTGGTGCCGGCATTGAGCTTACGCCGGGTAAATTCAGGTTTGGAGCAGTCTATGGGCGTTTGAAAAAAAACACCAATCAGGCAACCAACATCAACAATCCGCTAAACGATACCATCACTACTTTTTCCAGAAAAATGATGAGTTTTAAAATAGGGGTCGGCGACCGAAACACCTTTTTTGATTTTATTGTTATGCGTGCTGCCGACGACTCCACATCGCTTGGCCCATTGGCAAAAGAGAATGATA
>JALVAQ010000498.1 GCA_027011095.1 Bacteroidales bacterium | reverse complement strand
ATTCTTGTACAAAGTGCAGGGAAGCAGGTAGTTAAAATTAATTATAACCCTGAAGGTGTTAAACAAAACTTATTGAACCCTTCCAGGATTCTTCAATGATTTTATCGTTTTAACCAACGGTTTCACCGATGGTTATTCGTATTGAGCCACTTCGTGGTTTGATGTATTGAACCCTTGCTATCAGGTTCTAATGTATTCAAAAACTCTTTTTCCCTTTTTTAACAGAGCTGATTGCTTTGATAAGAAAAGGAAAATCAGTTAAATCATAAGAATCATAAAAATCAGTGTCCTATTTGATTTGACAAAACCTTTAACGCATCAAAATAGGAATCAGCCACAAAACGAATAAAAATAATTGGTTGTTTTTTTGCAATTTATTTTAAAAAGAGCTAATTTGCGAGGCACTTATGGAAAGTACTTCAAAAATACCGCGCATTAGGATTTTTGGCTTTTGGCTGGGTGCCATTGTGTTTTTTCTAACCCTGTTTTTTGTAAACCTTAACCCGCAAAAACCGGTTCTTACCAATATGCTTGCAGTGGCGTTGCTTATGGCAATATGGTGGGTTTTCGAAGTGGTTCCGCTTGCTGTTACAGCCCTTCTACCGGTGGTTTTGTATCCTATTTTGGGTATTATGAACGGAAAGGTGGTTTCGCAGACCTATGTAAACCATATCATTTTTCTTTTCCTTGGTGGTTTTATGGTGGCTTTGGCCATGCAGCGGTGGAACCTGCACAAGCGTATCGCCCTTCGTATATTGATGATTACCGGTACAAAACCGGTTAATATTTTGCTTGGGTTTATGTTTGCTTCGGCTTTTTTATCCATGTGGATTTCAAATACGGCCACCACCATGATGATGCTGCCAATTTTACTTTCGGTGGCTGATAAACTGCAAGAGAGCATTGGCGCCAAAAAGGCCGACAGGTTTGTTATCGGGTTGCTGCTTGGCGTTGCTTACAGCGCTTCAATTGGCGGCGTGGCTACACTGGTGGGAACGCCACCCAATCCCATGTTTACCAAAATATTTCAGATAATGTTTCCACAAGGGCCTGAAATTAATTTTGTGGACTGGTTTGTTTTTGCGATACCCATTTCAGCAGCGCTGTTTGTAACAACGTGGCTGTTGCTTTACATAATGTATTCGCGTCATTTAAAGGGGGTTAATATTAGTAAAGATACTTTTCGCAATCAATACAGAGCTTTGGGGAAACCCTCTTTTGAGGAGCGTGTTGTGTTGGTTGATTTTATATTATTAGCATTGGCATGGCTAACGCGGTCGCCACTGCATGTGGGAAATGTTACCTTACCGGGATGGTCGCAGTTGTTTGCGCATCCTAAATATTTTAACGATGGTACGGTAGCCATGATTTTTGCCTTGCCACTCTATATTTTCCCCACCCGCGACGGAAATTCACGATATATTATGAACTGGGAATATTCCAAACAATTACCGTGGAATATTGTTTTACTGTTTGGCGGTGGATTTGCTTTGGCACAGGGTTTTAAAGATTCGGGACTTTCCGTTTGGTTTGGAGAACAACTGGTGGGATTGTCTTCTATTCATCCTATCTTTATGATACTCTCCATTGCTTTGTTGATGACCTTTCTTACCGAGCTTACCTCAAATACGGCTACAACCCAAATTATTCTTCCGGTAATAGCATCATTGGCAGTTTCCATTCATATTAATCCGTTGCTTTTAATGTTGCCGGCTACGGTTAGTGCTTCCATGGCCTTTATGCTTCCCGTGGCCACGCCCCCCAACGCCATTGTTTTTGGTTCCAACAAAATTTCAATTATGCAAATGGCCAAAACGGGCCTGCTACTCAATCTGGTTGGCGCCATCGTCATCACGCTGATGACCTGGTACTGGGGCGTGTCGGTATTTCATATCGACTTAACAGCCATGCCCGACTGGGCGGCAATAGCTAACCCTTAAATCTACAACCGGGAAGTTAATATGTTTTTACAAACTTTTTTGTTATGCTGTTTCCGTTACCGGTTACGCGGATTAAATATATCCCGTTTGCAAGGTTGCCTATAAAGAAGCGTGATGAGTTTCCTGCTATCTTTTTTGACATCACTACCATGCCCTTATTATCAATTAAAGTAGCTGTAAACGGCTGATTGCTGTTTCCTTTTATCTGCACAGAAATATAATCTTTTGCAGGGTTTGGAAACAGATTCAGGTAAGTATTAAAGGCGGTGTTATGGTTTTCTATACCTGTAAGTGTGGGCGAAATATAATGCTGAACCACTCCCCCCATAACTTTATTATCTGTTATTGCAGCTGCGTTACCTGTTAATACATCAATATAGCCATCTTTGTTAAAATCACCCGAAGCAATGCTATATACACTTCCTCGCCTGTTGTAAAAAATCATATCCGATTTTGTTTTGTCCGTGTCTGTTCCGTAAAACAGCAACAGGTTATTTGGTGCATGGCCACTGGTAGTTAACAAATCTGCGCGGCCTTTTTTTGAGAAATCAGGTACATATTCCATGGCCGTAATATAAGAGATCTGTGATGAGTCAGAAAGCATTAAGTCGGGTTGGTCATCAAAGTCGGTTCCTCCAAAAAGGATTTGAAATGCATTTGTATCAGAATTCCAGATGGCAAGGTCGGGGAAGCCATCATCGTTAAAATCACCCTGATTGTCAGCAGCTATGTCGCCAAATCTTCTTCCGTCAGGATTGGGGTTGTTAATGGCCAGGTCAAAAAGGTTGTCGGCATCTGTTCCTCCATAGTAAACCAGCGAGCGTCCTGCTGAGTGCGGTGCATCACCCAACGTAAAGTCGTCAAAGCCATCGCCGTTAATATCGCCACAGGCACTAACAGGTATGGCAAAACTGGCGCTAAAACCGGTAGTGTAAACAGTTATTAGCATGTCAGCCTCGTCCGACATTTGTTCTCCGCCAAAAAATACCAATGCCTTGCGGGGTTCCTGACTTTTTAACACCAAATCGTTGTATCCGTCAGCATTGTAATCGCCTACAATGTTGAGTGCTCTGCCAAGAGAATAGGTATTGCGACTTTCGCCATTGGTTAGGTCCTTATCTGCATCTGCTGCATATACAGTATCGGCCATATTGGCTTTTCCAAAATAAACATAAACATTGCCTTTTGTGTTTAACGATTCACGGGCGAAGTTAATATTTGAAGATGAGCTGCTTGATATGGCAACATCTTGCCACCCGTCACCATTCAAATCACCAAAAGCAACATCGTAAATTTGTGTCAGCGGATATTCAGGGAGCAAAATAGTCAGATCGGGGGTAAAATCCAACTCACCGGAGCCACCGTAGTAGATGTTAAGTTTTTGTGAATATGCGGAAGTTATCGCCCAATCATCGTATCCATCGTGATTAAAATCGCCGGCATTACGTATTTTGGAACCAAACATTCCCCCGGATTCAATTTGCCCGGAGTTTTTATGGATTACTGTCGGATTGGAAAAATCAAGTGCCTCCGAACCGGTAATTAGTGCGCTGCCAACTGTTTGATAACGATTGTGTTGACCGAATGTCCAATAGTCCAATAAAATATCGTTTTTACCATCGTTGTTATAGTCAAATAAGGGAGGTTGCATGGTGGTGCTGTAATTTTGAAACTTTGAGTTGGGCATATATAGTTGATTGCTGCCAATGGGATAAGTTTGTTTTGTAAATCCCTCGCTAATTACATTTTCATTGCCATAAAATACTACCAGCGTATCAACCGACTCCTTTGAATACCAATCATCTGCCCCATCACCGTTTAAATCGCCTGCACAGTATAACAGCCTATTGTTTACTCCCATGGGAATATCTACTGCCGTATCGTAGTAATATTGATAAGGTGTATCAGGGTTGGCCAAATAGACTTCAAGGTTAAAACCCTCTCCCGAAACATAGTAGTCGTGGCACATATCTTTTAAGCCGTCACCATTTACATCCGACATGAAAGCAGTAAAATAAACCGAAGGTTCATGCTTAACGTACCGGTACCGGTAAAGTTCACATTCATATTGGTTAGAAGCCATGTCGTACGTGTACCACCCGTAGTCATATCTGTTCTCGGAAAAATCATAAAAGGCTATGAATAGTTCATTTACACCATCGTTGTCGTAATCATAAATATCGAACAGCGAAACTTCCCCCATAAAGAAAACTCCATTATGAATATTAATAAAAACGGGATTGGGATTGCCGTACGACAAAACATAAACCGAGCTGTTAACATAAACAATTTCAGACTTTCCGTCCCCATCAATATCGGCATGATAAAGCAGCGTATTGTTGCTGTTTTGGCCATTTAAATGGAGGGTATCGAAGTTTTCTCCGGAGGCGTTGCCAAAGAGTACATACCAGTTATATATGTCAAGCAAATCGTCGTATCCGTCACCGTTAAAATCGCCTATTCCTTTAATATTTGCCTGCCAGGAGTTTAAAACTGTTCCGTTTTCGGGATGGTTGATATCGGTTATAACAATGGATTTGCCGATGGATTGTGTACTGTCGTATAATAAGTTGCTGAAAACAAAATCGGTTGTGCCATCTCCGTTAATATCGCCAACAGGTAACCCGTGTTGCAGTTGAGCCGTAACAGTTGTATTGTCGGGAACATTAAAAGGTGTGATGGTGCCTGCCGGATACAATGTGTCCGATTGTGCGTTAACCAAGTGTGCAGATGCTGTTAATACTGCAAGGATAATGGAAATTCTGAGAATAAATGTGTTTAATTTCATGGCATTAAGTTTATATTTATGTGAATGTTTTACGGGTTGTATTTAGTGTGCTAACGCAACAAGATAAATATGAATCAAATATAATATTTTTTTTAATGTTTTTTTAGTAAAGTTGCAATATGTATTGTGCTGAAATAGGTTGACCTTTTTTTGTTTATTTATTTTGTTCATTTCCTTGCAAGGTACTAAATTTTCATTTCTTTCGATTTTATTCTTTTTCAATCGGTGGTGGAGGTGGTGGTAGATATTCTTTATATTGAAATCTTGTAATTATTTACCAGCCTCAAAACTACACAATAAAAGTTGGTTTGCCTCAAAAAACATAGTTATTAACAATTTTGGCGTGCGTTTTTGATTTTAAATGAAATTGTAAT
>JALVAQ010000497.1 GCA_027011095.1 Bacteroidales bacterium | reverse complement strand
TACAGAACTACTGTATTGCGCAACCGAAGGTATGAGAATTATAGCAATTAATGTTGTTAATAATAGTTGGAATGAGGTGGTCGCAAGACCTGCCGAGCTTAATAGTCAATGGTATGCTTATCAAATATTAAAATATGATACTCGAAAAAACAGATTGTATTGGGTTGTTTCAAAAGTAGCCGGAAACGAGTCAAATATTTTTATTTATAATGCAAACTCATTAAACCTTTTACAAAATTTACACTATGCTATGACCATTGAAGATATTGTCATAAATGACACGAAGAATGAATTTTACCTAAGTCTTGGAAAAGAATACAGAATATACAATGACAACGATTATACTTACACCGTTTTTGGAAGTCAAGCTGACCAGACAGGAGGTTTACTTTACATACATACTGCCAACATACACAAACTGTTTTGCTTTACCAGAACTTATCAATTTACGTCAACTTCAATATATGTAGTTGATTTTAATAATGCAAATAATATTTCTTCCTTTCCATCGCCATTGCCTACCGAAACAGCATGTTATTATAGTACTAATGATGATAAAATTTACGTTGGTTTTGATTTTTACCAAACAGGGCAGCATGATGTTTATATATTAGATCCATACAATTATACTGTTGTCAATAGTTTAAATACAAATATATACACCTCAAATATTTATAATGATGTACATTCATTCAATGAACTGGGAAACAAGATAATTGTTTCTAAAAATAACGAGATTAGTGCATTTGACAAGACGAATCAAAACTTGCAGCTAATAAAAAAGGGGGTCCACAATGTTTTCTTTAGAGCGGTTACCGCGTCAGGAAAAGTTTTTGTAATTGGTACGTGGACAGGCTCGCTTGATGTTATCGATAACAGCCTGAATGTTGTCAAATCTATAAATTTGGGAGAACCGTTATTTTTCGGATGTTACAATGGCAATGAACATAAAATATATTTTTATAACAAGCATTTTCAAGATAATAGCAAAGTTTATATTTTAAACACATTGACCAACGATATCAATTATGTTTCGGTTGGCAGTAATGTTTCTGATGTGCTTTTTGATGCAGTAACTGACAGAGCTTACGTGTCGACTTATAGCGATGAAACCAAAATAAAAGTAATTGACGGAAAAACGGATTTACTACTACCATCCTCACAATGGGTACAATTGGGACACGGGTATTGCGGTAAAATGTTTATTGCTCCCAACAGAAAACTATATTGTGTCGTGGGTATGGATAACAATCACGGTTCAGGAATCGAAGTAAGAGATGCCGCTAATAATTTTGCGCTGCTAAAATATCAGCCTGTTAATATTACAGGTGCCTTGGACGGGGAGTTTTGTTACAATACAAAATATTCAGCCATTTATGCAACATTGCGAGATTTAAATGGCTATTCAACTTTTGGGCAATTTTTGGAGATTAACGGTAAAACAAACAATATTACCACTTATACAGTTGCGCCCTATCCATACAAAATGGTATGTAATGACTATAATAATAAAATATACTTTGAATACATTGATGCGAACAGCACATATTTAAGTGTTTTTAGATGTGATGAACACACCTTTGGACAAATTCAAATTGGGCACGAAGTTAGGTCTCTTGAGTATGCCCCTGACAGAAACGCGATATACGTACTTTATCCGGAAACAAAAAATGCGAGAGTAGGTACTATTATTGATGAAACGCTCGTGTCGGAAATTAATGTACCGGCTACAAGTATTACTTTAAAGTACAATCCTTTTAACTTTAATTTATACGTGTATGTGCCCTATTATAATGCCGGCAAGCAATATGAACAAGAAGTTTTTGAATTAGTTTATGAAGATCCTGATAATGATGGTGAAGGTTCCTTTACAACCATGAACTATGTTTCGTTAAAAAATAAAAACATGAACCGGGTACTCGGGACTTTGCTAAATAACGATTTGATTATAGATCAGGACAGCAACAAACTTTATGTTGCGAATGGTGGCTTTAGCAACATATCGGTTATTCGGTGTAAAGGCGATCAGGATGCTTTTGTAAAAGGCGAAAACTGGATATCGTTTCCGAGGCTTCAGCGGCAAAACAACGACCCCGTTGAAACAAAAAGTGTTTTAGAAAAAATTGTACCATTGCCTGAGAAACTCGATCTTGAGGGCAGAAAAGATCAGGATAATATAGCGTATCATGCTACCAAAAATTATTCACACTGGAACACGAGTAATTTACCAAGTGTTCAGTCCACGAGGGGTTATATTTTAACCATAACCGATCCCCATGCTCAGTTTGTATTGCCATACAACGGTAGCCGCTTGAATCCAACTACCCCAATCACGATATATGCAGGGTATAAAAACTGGGTGGGATATTTTTTGCCCTGGCAACAGGATCCGTTTGATGCTCTTACCAATGTTTTGCCTGATTTAAAAAGCATCAAGGGGCAATACTGGGCTGCCGCTAACATGGGAACACCTTCTGATCCCGATTGGATTTCCACGAAGCCATACCCGCTACATTACGGTGATATGCTTATTTTAGAGCCTTTTACAACCACATCGTTTATTTGGCTAAACACCCTTAACCCCGGGGATATGCAAACTTTTGAAGACACACAACATTACACCTATACCCCCCAGGGCGATTACACCCCTGTTTTTATTGAACCTGACACCACTCACATGCCGGTTGAAATAGGAGCTTTTGTAAACGACAGTTGCGTGGGAGCTGTAAAGGTTAATACTGACGACACGCTTGTTTTAATAAGAGGATATATACCCGAAAACTCGAACGATAGTCTTGTTTTCGAGAACTATTACGGCAACAAGTCAACCGAGAGACATGTTGTAAACACCTATTTTGTTTATAACAAGGATAGCCGGGTAAACGAAAAACGTTGCATCAGGGCAGGAGAACATGCAGATTTTTACCTTGTATCGTTTAATGGCCGCCGGAAGGAAAATACAATAGGCAACAGTAATCTGTTTCCTGTTAAAGTATTTCCCAATCCGGCAGGAAATTTTATTAACGTGAAATACAACTTGCGAAAAGGTTCGGAAATAACTATTTCATTATACTATATTGAAGGACAAATAACCGCTGTATTTCTCGCCAACCAATATCGTGGAGCAGGTGTGCATACCGAACGATGGAAACTGCAAAAAAGCAACGGTGAAAAAATGCTGAAAGGAATTTACGTGCTGAAAGTAAGCTCGGAAAGCGATATCGTGTTTAAAAAATTATCGTTAACCGGTAGTAGTTTTAACTTGATTTTGTGAATATTAATAACAAAAACCTGCTTAATCGGGCTTTTAATCTAAAAGCCCGATTAAGCTTAAGTTAACAATCACCAACCAAACAATCAAACTGATGAGATATATTTTAATGCCTGTTATTTTTTTCTTTGTTTTCGTTTCGACTTCATTTTCCGATACCTTAACGGTAAAACAGGATGGCACCGGCAACTACCTGAAAATACAGAATGCTATTAACCAGGCAGGTAACGGTGATTTTATTTTGGTTTACCCGGGTGTTTATTACGAAAATGTCAACTTTTTAGGCAAAACCCTGCTGTTATCAAGCCTTTATTATCAAAACCCTTCCGATTCCATTGTTGACCAAACCATTATTGACGGTAACCATTCGGGGAGTTGCATCAGGCTTATATCGTACGAGCAAAATTGCTTTATTAACGGTTTCACCCTAAGGAATGGAACCGGGACATTGCCTTTTCCCGAGGCATCAGAAAAATTTGGCGGTGGAATTTATGTATGGCACAGCTCGGTTTCCATCGAACATTGTCACATACATGATAACACTGCTACCTTTGGAGGGGGTATTGATGCGGAATTTTCTTTTAGTAATTTGGCTGGCAATAAAATTTACAACAATCATGCGCATTGGATTGGAGGAGGCTTAAATGTTGGAACGGAAGGAGGTTATGCTTCGCAAGTATATTTTGACTCGAACGACTTGAACAGTATTTACCTGAACTATGCGCCGGTTGGCTACGATATCACGATAAACGAGCCGGTAGTCAGTAATTTGATACACCTTGATACAGGTTCCGTGGTTTCGCCGAACTATTATTATATTGCCTCGATAAATTGGGAAGTAACACCTATTAATAACCTCTCCTGGCAAGTCGATCATGCAAAACTTACTCGTGTTAACGGTGATGTTTATGTTAATCCATCAGGAAACAATAACAACAGCGGCACCTCTCCCGAAGACCCGTTAAAAAACATTTGGTACGCATTGTTGAAAACAAAATCTGATTCTACCCGGTTAAATACCATTTGGTTGTCGGCAGGCACCTATTCATGCACGGCAAACGATGAAAAATTTGGGTTGGGTTTAAAAAACAACGTGGCCGTGGTGGGAGCCGGCATCGATAACACGGTTTTGGATTTGGAAAACAACTCTTGGGCAGGCCAGTCGATAAATAAAGACAGTGTTATTATTATAAAAAACTTAACCATTAAAAACGGAAACGGTTATCTTAACGGTGGTTTTAATATGGCATGTTTTTTACACAAGTATAACCATTACATTTTATGGGATAGTTTGCGTTTCGAAAACATGAATAGCATGATATGGACATCCTTCGTTGCTCTTTGTGATACGTTCATTGTTAAAAACACGGTATTCGACAGCATAAAAAGTATTAAAGCACTTTTGTCTGCAACAAACTATAAAAAAAGCGATACCATGAGCTTCCAATTTCAAAATTGTATTTTTACAAACTGTTCCCCTGGTACATACAGGGTTAGTAGTCTTGCATTAGCAATAAATGGTGGCGATTACGCACCAGATGGATCAGGGAGAATAGAAGGCAGCTTGGTAAATTGTCTTTTTGCTCATAACCGCGACAGCAGCGTAGCTTCCGAACCCTCTGCTTCAGCTTTGTCTCTGACATTGCATTCCAAGGCTAATATTATTAACTGCACATTCTGTGATAACCGGAGTTCAAACACTGCCGGTGGTGCTTTAGGTATTGGATATAGTTCAGAGGCCTATATATACAACACCATTTTTTACGACAATATTGCTAATCAGGTGTATATTGTTAATAATTTGCCCGAAGACCAAAATACGGTAATGCTATACAATTCGTGTATCGAACATGGAATTGACGGGGTTGCAAATTACGGTTCTTATAATCTTTTTTATTACGATTCGACAAACATTTCGGATTATCCCGAGTTTGTGGAAAACGAGGAGTATTATTATAACCTGAATGATAATTCACCATGTATTGATGCCGGAACCCTTAACTTTAGCGATTCGGCGTTATTACCTGAAACCGATTTGGCAGGCAACCCTCGCGTAGTTGGCAACACCATTGATATGGGTGCTTATGAATGGAATCCGATGGTGGGCATTGGAAAGAATCATCCTGTAGCTAATAAACCAAAACACAAAATCAAGATAGCACCCAATCCATTTTCCAAGCAAACGCACATATTAATCAATACGAACATTAAATCGGCAATTAAAATAAATATTTATTCCCAAGGCGGTTTGCTTGTTAAACGTTTTGGGAAAATTACATCTGTTAAATATAATGCCAATATTTTATGGAACGGGATTGACGATAGCGGTTCTACCCTTCCCGCGGGAGTTTACTATATTGTAATGTCCACGGGTAATAAGGTAATAGAAAGTGTAAAAATTATTAAACTATAAATCTCAACAAAAAAGTCTTCGTAGTGGCTGGTTCCATATGTACAACCCTTTAATCAAAGGTCTTTTGGAAAAGAAAGAGATGGTTGTAAAAACCGGTAGCCTGCTTAACAGCGACCCTGACATTCAATATGTCGCCATCGGCCATTGCACCGGAAAAGACGCCTATAACATTTTTAAAGATACCCTGGGTAATAAGCTTTTGAGCCTCAACACGGAAAGCCGGTTTAGTTTTTATTATTGTTTTGTTAAAAGTCGATCTTTAAAAAAAGAGTAGGCGTAAACGGAATAGCATCGGCATAAATGTTTATGGAGCTTGTTTGATTAAGTGGAACTTTTTCGAAGTTAGAAAATTTGATGTTTTGAGTGTTTAATATGTTTAAAACGGAAATTCCGATTTCGGCCCGAACCTTTTTATTTAAAAAGCGCCAGGTTGCCGAACCGTCTAACCGGTTGTAAGGGTAGTCTTTTTCTATTTTTTGATGGTTGTTAAAAGTGATGGGGAACCCGGAACCGTAAACATAGTCAGCCGAAATAAAAAAGGGCGACAGGTTGACTACAGCACCAACTTTTACCTCATGCAGTTGGTCTTGGGGCGCGCGCCGGAACGAAGGTTTGGGGTAGTAATCAAACTTTTCAGTAGTGTGGCTCAGCGAGTAAGCAATCCAAAAGGTACTGCCTCTGTAATCTTTTTTTAACATTACATCAATGCCGTAGCTACGTCCGATACCGTGATAGATGTCAGGTGCAATAATATTTTTATAACGCACAAATCGGCTTAAACCCGATACGGTTTTATAA
>JALVAQ010000496.1 GCA_027011095.1 Bacteroidales bacterium | reverse complement strand
GCCCTCAATACTAACAATATATCCGCTTTTGGTAAAACTAATGCCGGCAACGGTATGCATGGCTTTTAACACCGGAATATCCTGATTGTCGCAAACCGTCCATAAAAATCGATAATTTCCCTGTTCGTCAACCGTTGAAGTGAGCGCAATATACTGATTGTACAATCCCCATGCCAACGAAAAAGTCCATGCTTGCGAAGGTTTGTAAACAGCCGATAACCGTGGTTCAAAATAAATCTTTTTTAAGTAAAATGCCCGGGTAATTCTACCTCCGGGTTTTAAAGTTAGTTTGTTTCCCAACGAGATAACATCCTGAACATATCCATAAAGCCTTGCAGCTGAGATGTTGATGTTGGAGAGGTTCACGTTAAAGGTATCTACCTGAAGAAAACTTTTGTTTGAAACAATTCCACCCCCAAATTCCAGTGTGTGGTGTTTGGAGATCGGAAACCGGTTTTCAACTTTCAGCGTAACTTCGTTAAGTTTGTTTACAGAGGCGGTTTGGGTAATGGGATTAACCTGTCCGTTATACAGTTTTTTAATGCTGTAATCATCGGAGTAATATTTTTGCAACGATGAGAAAGAGAGCATAAAGTTACTGACACCATTATTTTGCCAGTTTTTTCCAAAAAACAGCGTGCCACCCGATTGTGTGCTGTGCTCAGCAGTATTTTTCAAAATTTCTCTGAATTGAATCGTATCATCAATGCTGTATTTAAAAATATCGTTGCTACCGTAAAGACTCACAAAATAGTGGTCGTTTTTTTTGGTGCTTCCCGAGTATTTTATATTGAGATCGCGGAATGTATATTTTGGAATTACATTGATGGTAATTCCGGCAGGATTTACAGTATCGGCCGGCCTGACAGGATAGTTGACAGGTTTATAAAGATTAAAATAGGTATGGCGCAAGCCAATTACCAACGAGGAACGTTTTGAGATTGGAATTTCCAGCTTGGAGTTGATAGTCATGTTGTTAATGCTAAAAATCCCCGATACTTTTTTGGTGTTGCCGGTGATACCCGAAATATCAACAATTCCCCCGACTCTTTCGCCGTATCTAACATCGTAGCCCCCTTTCATTACAGTAATATCGTTCACCAGCAAAGGGTTAAATGAGCTTATATTATCGTTAAAGTTGCTTAATCCGTAAATGGTAAATCCGTCGAAAATCACTTTGCTTTGTCCTGCATAACTACCCCAAATAATCATGCTGTTGGTTTGCTCGCCCGAAGCCAGTATGCCCGGTTGAAGCCTCAGTAGGTTAAACACTGCATTGTCGCCATAACCCGGCAGGTGCGATGCCACTTTGCTGTTGAGGCGGATAATCCCTGGTTTTTGGCCGATTTGCGAAATAAAATCAACACTTTTTCCGGTAACCTCCACTTCTGATAGTTTTATGGAAGCGGGAAACAGATAAATCAGGTTTATGGTATCAGGCCTGATAACGGTATCAAGGATGTAATACCCAAGATGAGAAAAAATAACATGAACTGGTTTGACGCTGTTAGTAACCGTACTGAAAAAGCCGTTGATATCGGAAATAAACCTTTTGTCGTTGGTTAGGATATGTGAATAAACAAGCGGTTCGCCCGATTTGCTATCCTTTAAATAGCCTTTTAAAAAGTGACGTTTGTTACTCTTTTTTTGAGGGATTGCAGGTTCCCATATTACAATAACATCATCGTTATAACTAAATTGTAACGGAGTATTGGCAAGGAGAGAAGTAATGGCTTTTTGGGGAGTGTCAAAAGTTTGGTGAAGCGTAATTTTGTATTTTGACAGTAATTGGTCGTTGAATGACACATTAAGATGATAGGTGTTGCGTAAATTAATTAAAACCCTGTTGAGAGGTTGATGGTCAGCGTTGACAACAATGCTTTGTTCTTGAGCCTGCAGAGTAAAAAGGGGAACAAACAACAACACTAAAAATAATATAAGTTTTCTGCCCATTGAGTTTATAATTATGCCGCAATTTAGTGATAAGTCAAATTATAGAGAACGTTTTTCCTAAAAAAGTATCATAAAGAGTTTTCGGCAATGGAAATTGTAAACACGCAAAACAACCCTTTTTTATTTGATAACATAGGTATGTCCGGCTTTTTTCTCAAAAGAAAGTCCAAAGGGTTTGCAAACTATTTCAAGCGCCTTTTCAACCGGAATATCGGAGGGGAAGTTGCCGGTATAATTTCCTTCTATCGGTTTTTCAAAAGTAATGGTAACATTAAAGCGCCTTGCCATTTCGTTAAAAACCGATTGAACGGGTATGGAAGTAAAAACAAACTGATTGTCAGTCCAGGCGGTATATTGACCGGGATTTTTTGTTTTTGAAAACAATATTTCGCCATTGGTATTGATTTCGGCTTTTTCGCCCGGCGTTAAAATTATCTTTTGTTTGCTATTTTGGGCTTCAACCCATACTTTACCCGTGTAACAAACCACCCGGTAGTTATCACGGCGGGCATAAATATCGAAGCTGGTTCCCACCACCGTGGTGATTCCGCGTTTTGATTTTACGGAAAAGGTTTTGCCCTTTTGAACCTTAAAAAAGGCCTCTCCGTCAAGGGTAACTTTTCTGGAGTAAGTCCACCATAGCGGATAATAGGTTGCTTCTGAACCGGCGGATAAAATTACTTCGGAGCCATCGGGTAAAAAGAAATTGGCTATCTGGCCGGGTTTGGCTTCCACGGTATAATGGTAAAATCGTAAAAGAACGCCCAACCCCACAAGCAAAGCTATCATGGCAGCGGCCCAAACCATTCGTACTTTGTTGTAGTTTAAACGGCGTGTTTTGACAGGCTTGTTTTCAATTTGCCTGCTAAGCGATGCCCAAACATCCTCTTTGCTTTTGTTGTAAGGAATTGAAAGCGAATCATTCAATTCATCCAACATGGTCAGCTTTTTTTCTATGTCGTTGTTATGTTTCACTTTATTGTATTTTTTCTCTGATAAATTGTAATGCTTTACTCATCCTTTTTTCCACCGCTTTTATTCCCAGTCCGGTTACTTCGGCTATCTCTTTGTATCTCTTTTTATCGTGACGGCTCATTAAAAATACCACACGTTGGGTTTCTGGCATTTCGTTTAAAGCTTTTTCATATTTTGTTTTTAGTTCGATGTACTGAAGTTCTTCTTCCGGTGTTTTGTTTTCAAATTTTTGTGTCAATGTTGTTCTGAATTTTAGCTCGCTGTTTTTTTTCCGGTAATTGCTTATAAAGATGTCACCGGCCATTTTAAACAGCAAACCTCTTAGTTTTGAGCTATCGTTGTAAGGCCTCTTTTCCCAAAGTTTTGCAAACGATTCCTGAGCAACATCGGAGGCCAAATCGCCGTCACCACAACGATACCAGATGTAGTTTCTTATTTCATCAAAGTGGGTATCGAACAGTTGTTTAAATTCTCGTTCAGTCAATGCTCAAAAAATTTTTTTAAAAATAGATTAATTTACCGACAGCACAAAAATCCGAAGGCATTCGCCTTCGGATTTTCAACTAAGCCCATCATTCAATTAAGGGCGTAAATGGATGGTGTATGTGTTTCCGTTAACGGTAACGGTAGCTAAGTTGTCGCAAGTGCCGTCACCAAAGTCAAGGATGCGAACGGGTTTGCCTTCAGGATTAATTTCAACGGTTCCCGATACAATGAACCTGCAAGCCAGCTCAACACGTAAAGGGTTGGTAATTTGACGTGTCCAGTGCAGTCCGTTGGCACGCTGTCCGGCTGCCTGCCCCGTTATCAGGTAAATGTCATCCCAACGGTTATAAGGGGTTTGGATTCCATCGATCCATTCACGGTTGCGTTGTGAGTTCCACGAAATGGTGCCTCCGCCATCGGCAAGGGTAATAATACCGTTTACCGCAATGTCCCAGTTCATGTTGCCGCTGTCGTTAAAGCCGTTGTTAGTAACCACTTTGGTACCTTCTATCTGATTGTCGTTTACATAGTATTCGTCAAAAGTGGCGGTTCTGATGGTACCGGGTCTCCAGTATCTGCCTGTAAAGGTAATGATGATGGCTCCACGACGGTATCTGCCATCGTTGCACAGGCAGTTGGTGTCGCCAAAATCGATGGTTAACACGCGGGGAAATACAGTGGTGTCAAGGGTTACTGTTGCGCAATCGCTTAAAAATACCCGGCCATCTGTCGATTTGTAATTGCCATTGGTGCTTAAGGTATAGGCCTCATCGGCAATACTGGTTACGTTGTTGTACGTGGCTTCAGCAAAAGCATCATCCTGCGATGCGCTGAAATCCTCGTCGTTGTTGGTTTTCTTGCAGCTGCTAAGCATAAAAAGCGCTGCCATTACAATTGTTAAAGCTAAACTGATTTTTTTCATAACATATAATTTTTAGGTGTTTCACCATTGTACCGCATCGAAACGGATTTACCCTACCCCGATGATGAAGTTTTTTTTTGTTTGGTGAATAATTTAGAACCAACCTAAACTCTATGGCGCAGACAACCATTGAAAGTGATTATTTATCTACGTTTGTAAAAATTACACCGATGAAAAAAAGTTACCTTGTTTTATTGCTGATGCTTTCCGCTTCGCTGTTGCAGGCCGGAATTATTAAAAAAAGCTGGAATATTCCTCATCCCGAGATAATCGGGCACGGGGATTATGAAAAGATATTTTTTCCCAACACCTTGCAAACCAATCGTGCAGGAGAACCTTCGTTGCCCTATTTTGCCGTAAACCTTTTGCTGCCTCCCGGCGAGGAAGCTGTTTCGGTTGACTTTAAAGGTGAAGATGAAATAGCCATTGACGGTACTTTTCAGCTCTATCCCTATCAGCCTTCGCGCACATTAAACGATACAAGCAAGGCGTCCTTTGTTAAAAACGAGTTGGTTTATGCCTCCGGTCATTCTTATCCGGCCACTTCGGCGGGAAGACTTAAAACGGCTTATATGAATGGTTACGGATTTGCCATGTCGGCTTTTACGCCGGTAAAATATGTCCCTGCCACCGGAAAGCTATCTTACTTTAAAAAGGTAACCATTATCATCCATACCAAAAAAACATCTTCGGCTGAGCTACATTTAAAAAACCTGAAAACAGCTGTTTGGGTTCGGGATAAGGTGTTAAAACTTGCGCAAAATCCCAAGGCTATTGAATTGTACAAGGCAGCTAAAAGCCGCTCAATGGTTGATTACCGGCTGCTTATCGTTACCGGCACCAATTATCTAAACAGTTTCGACAGCCTGCGAAATATTTACCTTGAGCGGGGAATCAGGTCGAAGGTTTATTCGGTAGATTATATCAATAACAATATCTCCGGGCAGGATTCGCAGGAGAAAATCAGAAATTTTATTATTCAGGAATACCAAAACTACGGTGTGGAATTTGTGTTGCTTGGCGGCGATGTGGAAATTGTGCCCTATCGGGGATTTTATTGCTATGTAATTTCAGG
>JALVAQ010000495.1 GCA_027011095.1 Bacteroidales bacterium | reverse complement strand
TGTCGAAAGTAACGACATTCCTGCCGACCTTTATTACTCTGCTTTGGACGGAACCTGGAACGATGACGGCGACAGCCATTGGGGCGAACCCGATGAAGATGACCTGTTACCCGATGTTTCCGTTGCCAGAATGCCTTTTAGCAATACAACCGAGCTGAATGCGCTTATTCATAAAAGTATCTGGTATCAAAATAAACCGGTGTTGGGTGAGTTTACCAAACCCCTGCTTGCCGGCGAGTTTTTGTACTCCGATCCCGAAACCTGGGGAAGCCAGTATTTGAACCTTTTAATAGGTACGCACAGCGATAACGGATATACCACAACCGGCATTCCTCCTTCTTACGATATCGATTCGTTGTACGAAAAGCATCAAAGCTGGACGGGAACCACGCTTATCAACCATATCAATCAGGGAAAGGAGTTTGTACATCATGTGGGCCATGCCAACCAGACCTATGTGGCGCATCTTACCAACAGCGATATTACCAATGCCAATTTTTATGCTGTTGATGGTGTTACACACAACTACACCCTTTTCCATACGCATGGTTGCGACTGCGGTGCTTTTGATTACGATGACTGTATTTTGGAACGAATGGTTAATATCGACAATTTTGCGGCAGCGGTTATTGGCAACTCAAGGTATGGTTGGTTTAACGAAGGCCAAACCGAAGGACCGGCAGCACATTTGCATCGCGAAACCGAAGATGCTCTTTTTCACGACAGCCTTAGCATGCTGGGGCGTGCCTTAATGGAGGCTAAAATAGCCACTTCGCCATGGGTTGAGGCTCCCGGACAGTGGGAAGAGGGTGCACTCCGATGGAATTTTTACGACCTGAACGCCCTTGGCGACCCGGCCATGTCGATATGGACAGATGAGCCGGTGTCGGTTAATGTTACCTGTAACACTTCCATTACAATAGGTACCGATTCAGTTGCTGTTTATGTTGAGGCAAACGGTTCGCCGGCTCACAATTACACATGCAGCATCTTAAAAGAAAATACATTGCTGGGTTATGGTATTACCGATTCCACGGGCAATGCATGGGTAGTTTTTGACACGCTAAATACTGTGCCGGGCACAGGAAGGCTTGTGGTTTCGGGCTATAACTGCCTGCCTGATACAACTGTGGTTACCTTTGTACCATCCGGGACGGCTTTTGTTATTTATGCCGGAAACACCATCTCCGACCCAACAGGAAACAACAACGGAGCTGCCGATTTTGGAGAAACAATTTTGTTGAATGTTTCGCTGGCCAATGTGGGTACTTCGGATGCTCACAACGTAAATTCATTATTGTCTTCATTAAATGGAAACGTTACCATTACCGATGATACAGCCTATTTCGGAACCATTTTGGCTGCTGACACCGTGCTTGTAAACGGAGCTTTTGTTTGTAATGTTGCTGGTAATGTGCCCGATCAGGAATCGGTTATTTTTCAGCTTGTTGATACGGCTGACGAGGGTTCGTGGCAGTCGGATTTTTCGATTACCATCAATGCGCCGCAGCTTGCAACCGGTTCGTTGTTGATTGACGATTCGGAAAGCGGCAACAACAACGGGGCACTGGATCCGGGAGAAACAGCGTTAATTATTATTCCTTCATCCAACCTGGGGCATGCCGATTGTGATAGTGCCGTGGAAACTATTTCGCTTAACAGTGAGTGGATTACAGTAAATAATGCTCAGGTGATGTTGGATACTTTACTGGCCGGCGAAACGAAAAATGCGGTTTTTCAGGTTGAAGTTGACCCGAATACTCCACTTGGCACTTCGGCTCCCTTTTCTTGTCATCTCTCATCAGGAGCCTATTTTAGCGATAAGGATTATACGGTTTCGGTTGGCTTGCAAATTGAAGATTTTGAAACAGGTGACTTTACCAAATTTGAATGGCAACAGGGAGGTAGTGCTCCCTGGACGGTTACAAGCGATGCACCGTTTGAAGGGGTTTATTGTGCAAAATCGGGAGCTGTTGGCGACCTCCAGCACAGCGACCTGTTTGTTACGCTAACCACCGTTGGCAATGATACTATTCATTTTGCCCGAAAGGTTTCCTCGGAAGATACCTACGATTTTCTTCGTTTTTATATTGACGATGTGCTGCAAGGTGAATGGTCGGGAGAAAAGGAGTGGAGCACTGTTTCCTTCCCCGTGGATGAAGGTAACCACACGCTGTTATGGTCGTACGAAAAAGATTTTAGCGCCTCTGCAGGAAGCGATTGCGGATGGATTGACAATATTGTTTTTCCGGCCACTACTGTTGCCGTAAAGGTAAAAAATCATCGTGTCGGAACAGCGCTTACAGTTTATCCCAATCCCGGAAACGGGCTGTTTGCTGTTAATTTTGGTAACCCTGTAACTGATGCTCTTAATTTGACGGTTTATAATGCGCAAGGTAAAAAAGTACTTTGCAAGCGGGTTTCGGAAGGTTCTGCTTCTACAACGATTGATTTGTCGGCAAAAGGAAAAGGGCTTTATTTACTTTATATTGGTAAAACAAAGGATACTAAAGTAATCAAGCTTATTGTTGAGTAAAAAAGAAAAGGAACAACGTAGTGAAACTAATCATTCGTCAGTTTTTTATTTTGTAAAAGTTTTCCCTGCACATCACCCAGTTGATAAATTAAACTTTCAACTGTAAATAATCGGTTGCAGGGTTAGGATATGCCATTATCTATTTTGCTGATGTTATGTGTAATTAACTATTTTATTGCGTAAAATCAGTTAATAATTATTTTCTTGGTAATACAACCATTTTCTGTTTGAATGGTGCAGATATATGAACCTCTTCTTATCTTATTGTTTTCACCTGGCACATTCCAAACAAATTTATGTTTCCCTTGTTGTAAATTTCCTGAAAAGATAGTTTTAATCTTTTTGCCTGTCATGTTGTAAATACTAATATTGCAAGATTCTTTTTTGTTGCAACTATATATAATGTTTACATTTTGCGAAGCGGGGTTTGGATAAATATCAATATTAGTATTGGCCACCATTTCGTTAGTAGAGGTTGTTGTTCTTTTTTCCAATTGATAAAATAAAACACCCGGATTAGGACAATTAAAATTATTTATCGTTATAACGCTATCTCCTGTAACAACAGTTTCTTCTGTGTTGAAAATATAATTGGAAGAGATAATTTGTTTTGTAATCTTAACGGTATCGTTCGTTGTAAACGGTAGCCCGTGTAAATTAAGTACTACGCTATCAACATTGCTTGAAAGATTAGAAATTAAAACGGAAAATTTTTGGTTGTCTTCCGATTTTGAGCTTAGTACCATAAAATTTGTTTCGTAATTATCCCAATTGCCATCAACAACAATGTCTCCATCATTGGGAACCTCAACAGGGGTAGTTTCCTGTAGGTTATGAAAACATGTCATCCCGTAATAGACTCGTGAGTGTATAGTATCTCCTGTTGCCATATCTCTAATTCCTACGCACGACGGGTACCAAAACAATTTATCAATGCAGGATTTTTGTGCTGTTAAAATAGTTGAAAGATAGTAAGCAGCACCATAAGGTGAAATGGCAAGTGTATCCAGAGTACTGTCCAGACTACTATTTATTTCGGAAATAATATTTTCTGCATTTGTATATCCATTATCATCCAGAATAGCTCTTATAGTATCTGCTATTTCTTTTATGCCATAAGGATTTTTATATCCGTATAAGTGCCATGAATAAAAATCAAGTGGCAGGTTGTTTTGTGAGCAAAAGTTAATAAATCCTTCCCTGTATGCAGTATGAACACCAATAGATGTTGATGGAACAGCTCCGGGTGCACCTATTTTGCAATTTGGAGCATAATTCTTAATGGAATCGGATACGGCTTGATACATTTTATAAAACTGTAATACACTTCCATTCCAAAACAAGCCACCGGGTTCGTTCCACACTTCCCAATAGGTAATACTATCGTTTTGGCCATTATCCCATCCATTGTTGTAATGTTTTATTATATGTTTACATAAAGAGGCAAATCTGGAAAAATTCAGGTTATCCGCACTGGAATTACATGGAGGATCATAAGGGGGAAGCGGAGGTGTATTGGGATTGGGATAGCTAACCCCGATTCTGAAAAAAATATCAAAACTGTTATTTTTAATGAATGATATTACTGAGTCAGCTTTGTACCAAAAATAATCCGCAGGATTCTCCGGATCGAAAGACATATTCAAAGTATAATTCCCTGAACCATTGCTATTCCAAAACGCCGAATAATCGGAATAGTCGAGACTGTGATGGAAATCGTGCGATCTGATTATTTTTAGCCCCTCATTATGCAGTAAAGATGCAGTGTTATCAAAAAGTAAATTTCCTCCGAGCAAATCTTTTACCGTATCAATTGTTGTCGAAAAATCAACAGTTATGTTTTTTTGCCCATAAGTAGTATTAAATACTGCTAATAAAAACATTACAAATAAAATAAGTTTCGTTTTCATAATTATTATTTTTAGTTAATTATTAACTCCTGATATTTAAAAAATGAAGTTGTTTAAAGCTAATTTCTGGCAT
>JALVAQ010000494.1 GCA_027011095.1 Bacteroidales bacterium | reverse complement strand
TTGACGTTGCCGGACAACCGGTTATAGATGCTATTGTAGATAATGTGATTTCAACCGACAGGGGAACTACGCTGGGAGTTAACGGAACTCAAATATTTACCATCGAACATGTATTGGCTGCATTAACCGGGCTTGGCATCGACAATGTATTGATAGATATGGATATGGATGAAATGCCCATTATGGACGGTTCTTCGCGCTTTTTTATCGAAGCACTTGAAAAAGCAGGTACTCAGGTTCAGGATGCAGAAAAGAAAATACTTGTCATACAAGAGGAGGTAACCTTTGAAATACCGGACAAAAAGATAAAAGTTACAATTGAGCCTGCTGAAAAATTAAGTTTTTCGGTAGAAATAGATTACGAAACAAAAGTACTAGGAAAACAGTTTGCAACCTTAACTGATATAAGTAACTTTAAAAACGAAATAGCACCCTGCCGCACCTTTGTTTTCCTCCACGAATTGGAATATTTGCTGAATAACAACCTTGTAAAAGGTGGCGATATTAGCAACGCCATTGTATTTGTAAATAAAGTGATTGAGCAGGAAGAACTGGATCGTCTTGCTAAATTATTTAACAAACCTTCGGTAGAGGTAAAAACCAAAGGTATATTAAACAACATCGATTTACATTTTGAAAATGAACCTGCACGCCATAAATTGTTGGATTTAATTGGCGACTTAACACTGCTTGGCATCAACCTGCGGGGACATGTTAAAGCACAACGTCCTGGTCATTTTACCAACACGCAATTTGCAAAATTAATACATCAAAAATTTTTATCATGAGCAACTATATTGTAAAGGAACCACCTTTTGATATTTACTCCGAACCGGTTTATGGAATTAACGATATCAAAAAGATTTTACCACATCGGCCTCCGTTTTTACTGATGGACAAGGTGTTATATCTTGATAACGAGTACATTGTAGCTGTTAAAAACGTTACCATGAACGAACCTTTCTTTACAGGTCATTTCCCCGATGAACCCATTATGCCGGGGGTACTTCAGGTTGAAGCACTGGCACAGGCAGGTGGTATATTCGTATTAAACTCGGTTCCCGATCCCGAAAATTATTCTACCTATTTCCTTAAAATATCTGATGTCAGATTTCGTTCTAAAGTAGTTCCCGGCGACGTTATGATATTTTCGTTGATATTAACAGGTCCCATAAAAAGAGGTATCTGTACCACATACGGAAAGATATTTGTTGGAGACAAAGTAGTTATGGAAGGGCATTTAACCGCCCAAATTGTGAAAAATAAATAAAAACGCTCAATGAATCAACCGCTTGCATACGTTCATCCTCAAGCAAAAATAGCACCGAACGTAGTAATTGAACCCTTCGTTAACATTGAAAAAAATGTAATTATTGATGAAGGTACCTGGATAGGCTCAAATGTAACCATAATGGAAGGAGCACGAATCGGAAAAAATTGTAAAATATTTCCCGGTGCTGTAATCTCGGCTATTCCACAGGATTTAAAATTTGCCGGTGAAGAAACAACCGTTGAAATTGGCGATAATACCACCATTCGCGAATTTGTTACCATCAACAGGGGTACCAAAGCCAGCAACAAAACAGTAATTGGAAACAATTGTTTGTTAATGGCATACGTACACATAGCCCACGATTGTATTTTGGGTGATCAGGTAATTTTAGCCAACGCCTGTAACCTTGCAGGACACATTGAAATAGACGACTGGGCTATTGTTGGCGGGCTTTCAGCGGTACATCAGTTTGTTCACATTGGCAAACACACCATGATTTCAGGTGGAAGCCTTGTAAGTAAAGATGTCCCTCCATTCAGCAAAGCTGCCCGCGAACCGTTGGCTTATGTAGGTGTTAACTCAATCGGCCTGCGCCGAAGAGGATTTTCTAACATTAAAATTAATGAAATTCAGGATATTTATCGTTATCTTTTTTTAAAGGGTAAAAATATTACTCAGGCCGTCACCTATATCGAAGCAAATATTCCAGCAACTCCTGAAAGAGACGAAATACTGGCCTTTATTAACAGGTCGCAGCGTGGAATGATGAAAGGATATATCGGCTTAAAAGAAAAAAATAATAAAAACAGTATTTAATATGGCAACAACAGCAGATTTTAGAAACGGACTAATTATTGAATTTAACGGCGATTTGTACACAATTGTTGAATTTCAACATGTAAAACCGGGTAAAGGCCCCGCCTTTGTACGAACAAAACTAAAAAACCTTAAAACGGGCAGAGTTATCCCAAATACATTTACGTCGGGGGTAAAAATCAATGTTCAACGTGTAGAAAAACGTCAGTATCAATTTTTGTACAATGAAGGCGACACCTATCATTTTATGAATACCGAAGATTACGAGCAAACTTTTATTGATAAGAATATGATTGCAGCTCCCGAACTGCTTAAAGAGGGCGAAATGGTTGACATTGCCTTTCATACAGAAACCGAAAGCCCCATTTACTGCGAAATGCCAAACTATGTGATACTTGAAGTTACTTATACCGAACCCGGTGAAAAAGGAAATACTGCCACCAACACCTTTAAAGATGCAACCGTTGAAACCGGTGCCACAATCAAAGTTCCTCTGTTTTTAAATACAGGCGATAAAATTAAAGTAGATACCCGTACCGGACAATATTCGGAACGCGTGAAATAGTAAAACCTTTATCTGTAAGATTATTAAAAAGTCGTGGTATCTATCACGACTTTTTTTGTTTAAACAATTTTATGGGATTTTTCCTTTTCGGTAAGATGATACACATCCAAAGCAACCAAAATAGCAATAAACCCCCAAAAGGGAACCGAAAGCTTGTCGGTGTCTAAAAAGTTATTAAGAAAACCGTGCGTAAAATAGGTGACCAAACCCAGCAACGACATCATGCTTAAAAACTTAACTTCGGTATTCTTTGATTTGATATAAATTTTAATGCCGGTGTAAATAACAAAGCCAACCAACAGCAAAACAATCAAAGTGCCCGGAAGCCCCTCTTCGGCCAATGGCCCCAAATATTCGCTATGGGCATTGCCTTTATCACCAAGGTTGGTACTGATAATGGTTTTTTCTTTCGACCGCTGATAAGGAGCATAAACAAACTGGTATGTTCCAGGCCCCCAACCAAACACAGGCCTGTCATGAAAAAGCCTTAATGCTGACTGCCAACGGTTGATGCGCTCAAGATTGGACGCGTCGGACGAAATGTTTGCCATCGACTCAACATGCTCAACAAAGTTTCTTGACGACTCGGTTTTGTTTTTTTCCAATTTATCGAATATCTGATTCTGGAAAGTAAAAAACATGGTTACCAATATGGCTACCGTTAAAAATATCCACCTGAATTTTATTTTAAGCAGTATCAGAATAAATACAATGATGGCAGCACCTATACTTAACCAGGCAGCCCTGCTATATGAAAGTATAATGGCTGTGATAAAAATAAACAACACAATTGACGAAATAACCCTTGTCCACTTTTTTGCACCGGGATAAAAAATAAATCCTACGATTACCGGAAAAAACATGGCCAAAGCAGCACCATAAGCTGTATGGTCGTTATAAAAAGGCGACATAACCCAGTGCCCGGTTTCCTCATCAAAATTATACCTGGCATGAACACTTATGGTATAAAAAATAACGCCTATAAAAGCTGTTATGTATAGCCAATAAAACCACTTTATATTTTTTTTATCCTTAAACATAAGTGCCGCAACAAAGTAAAACGGCACCACAAACCAAAGCCTCGACAGCAGATACTTAAGGGATACTACAGGCATTGCGCTGGTAAATGTTGTTATAAGCATCCAAAACAAACTCAGATAAATAACATACGAAACAGGATGGCTCGCAATGCGGGCATCATATTTTTTGTGGCTCACCAATAGGTTTGCAATAAAAATTATTAACACGCCAAACATTAGCGGCTCGGTTGGTAGCGAAACGCCCAACCCCATGTTGTCCAGATTACGAATATTTACTGCCAACGGTGTAAAAAAAGTGATAAGCAGTAAAATCTTATCCAGCGAAACAAGGTAATAATAAAGTACAATAAGTGCTACCGGCAATAAAAAGAACCAATAAAAATCCTTATTTATTACAAGATAAAAGTTTACAGCTAAGAAAATAACTGTAAGAGCGTAAACCCATACTATTTTCGTTTTTTTTACCAAAATGGATAAATAAGTGGATTAAGATTTTTTTGCTTCAATAAGAATGATAATAAAAAAGGCGAAAATAAATGCGGCAAGGGTAATCATGGCAACAACCAGCCATCTGATAGGGAAACTTTTTTTATCAGCAACAAAAGGGTGTGTAATAATATTCGAGTAGGTCATGTGCGAATACAAAAACCTTTCGGCTAATTCCAAATCCTTTTTTGTTTCAACATAGGTTGTGGCTTCATCGCGCAACATTTCGGCAACTTCGATTAATTGCCCGCTATTTTCACCCATGTTTTTAAAAAGCCGCTTCGACTCTTTTTTATCGATGTTCGACTTTCCGCCACCAATGGTTCCAAGATATCCCTTGGTTATTTCCTGCGACTGGTATTCATATTGAAAAACTCCTTTTTGTGAACCAAGATAAGCCAAAATGGTTTTTAGCGAGTCCATATCGTGACGCTTACGCGCCAAACCATCTTTATACATTTTTACAACTTCGGCATACTTCGATTTGTGCAGACTGGCTACTTTCCAATCGTAAAGATGAAGAATCTTGTCAACCATCTTTTTTGCAATAACAGGGTCGGAGTCTTCAACTTCAATCATAACCGATTCATAAGGCGTTTTGCTGATTTTTACCCTTTCCTTATATTGATTTAACAATGCAGTTTGGTAGTATTTATATGATTTGTTAATGTTATAGTGGTTTCCCAGATCAAAATCCAAAATCATGCTGTCGGTTATGTCCTGCGAGTTTAAAATCTGAAGCATCTGCTCAGTATTACTCTCCTCCGAATAGGAGTCAATATTAGCAGGATAGGCAACGGCATACGATCTGTAAAGTGGCGTAATAAAAGTCGGGCCGGAAAAAATCATTCCTAAAATAGCAGCTATTACAACAATTACCAATAAATGTATTTTCCATTTATCAAGTAATTTAAGCAAATTTGAGCTGTTTAATAAATTGTCCATTTTTAT
>JALVAQ010000493.1 GCA_027011095.1 Bacteroidales bacterium | reverse complement strand
GCTTTTGGCTCTGGGAACCTTTTTTGTTCCTAAAAAGCAGCTGGTTAGTCACGAAGTTAAACCCGAGAAGTTACTACTTGATATTACGCAGCCATCCAGGTACGTAACTACCGATCAGGTGGCAAAAATGATTATTGAACACGACCCTACCCTTGAGTTGATTGATGTACGGCCTGCCGCGGAATACGATAAATTTTCGCTTCCCGATGCCGTTAATGTTCCGTTAAAAGATATCCTTACACCTGAAGGCCAGGATAACCTTGGCATAGAAGATATGAATACCGTGTTTTTTAGTAACGATGATATTATGGCCGATCAGGCGTGGGTAATTTCAACCAGGCTGGGATATAAAAACATTTATGTTATGAAAGGTGGCCTTAATTGTTGGATAGAAACCATCATTAACCCGGTTGAACCTCCTGAAACCGCTCCTGAAACCGCTTTTGAAACCTATCAGTTTCGCAAAGCCGCCGGAATGTACTTTACCGGAGGAAACAGCATTAAAACCGATACCGGTGTTAAAAAAGCCAAGGTAAAGGTAAGAAGAAAGAAAAAAGAAAAAGCCGCTTCAGGAGGTTGTTAATCATATTTAAAAACATTAGTTATGCATGTACACGAAAGAAACCCGAAACGAACATTAATTACCATTTTGCTTTTTGCGCTGGTTATTGTTTTTGGATGGATAACCATGAAAAAACCACGATTTAAATATGCTTTAACACCACAGCAAACAGTGGATATGGTAATAGGCCATAAGGGTTGTTTTCATCCTTATGAGTTGGCAAAGGTGCTCAACGATAAATCGGGAGAAGTGGTATTAATTGACATTAGAAATAATTTTGATTTTGCCAGAGGCCATATTCCCGGATCCATCAACATTACAGCCGTTAAGTTGCTGGAAAAAGATAACATTAAACAGATGGATCAATGGAAGAAAAGCGGCGTTAAAGTGGTTTTTTATCACGACGATCAACTGCAGGCCAACGGCGCCTGGATGTTATTCCGACAAATAGGATACGATAATACTTTTGTGCTGTTGGGTGGATATAACTATTACGCATCACATAAAGATAATTTGCAGAAAACGGAAAAAACCTGTTTAAAAGGCATTGCCAAATACGATTTTGCCGAAGTGGCCAAAAAATCGGGAACTGCTGTCAATGTAACCGATACCAAAACCACAAAAAAAGTAAAGGTTCGCCGCAAGAAAAAAGAGAAAGCCGTCTCAGGAGGCTGCTAATTTGTAGCATCGCATTCACACTAGTGTCAAGCCATGTATCTTCCGGCTGTTAGACTGCTTCGTCTTCCGATAGCTATCGGATGTAATCTTAATACGTCACTTTGAGGTTGACTTGACACTAGTATTTAGCGAACTCTTTCGGCTTTACAATGGTAAAGGTTCTGATAATGTTGAACCCAATATGAATGTCTCCTTTAAGCCAATCACCATCGGTGTAAGGAATAAAATATTGTTCGGTAATGGCTGCCGAGTTGGTTAAAAACAGCTGAAAGACATGCCCACCGGTTTCAATATCAATGCCCAATGAAAGCGAGTTGTTATAATTTTCGGCAATTTTTTGGGTTAGTACGTAATGGTACTCAAAATTAAAACTAATTCGGTTCGACAATTTGATCCGTCCGGCAGCACCAAGCGAAAGGATGTCGTTGGGGTCTGCTTTGGTTTCTGTAAGATTCCAATGGATGTAACTGGGTATCACTTGCAACGACAATGCAGAACTGAATTTTCGTGCGATAATCAACTGGTTTACATAGGATAACCTGTTTGCAAAATTAACATAGCGATTATTTTCGGGGTTTTTAAGAGATATAACTCCCATGAGGCCAAAATAGGTAATGGTTACAGGCATAACTCTTGCCCCGCTGCTTTGGCGCAGGAGCTTTACTTTTAACGACCCGTCCCATGTTTTGTTTTGGGTTGTACGTCCGATGCCAATGGCCAGCCAGTCGGTAATTCCGTACCTAAGCCCGAGGCGTGTTACAGCCTGGTCAAACCCAAAGAAATCGTAAAACCCCGAATTAACAGGACCAAAGTGATGCTGAATATTTAACAGCATGGTTCCTTTTGCCGGAACTTTAACCGATTGGCCGATAACCACATTGGTACTTTTAAATGTAGCTGAAGCATATTCGGTAGCAGACTGATCATCAAAAAGGTTCATCAGATCGTCCTGCGCCATTGTTGTTTGAAGGGTAAGTAAAAAAATGGCTGCAATTGTAATTAATCCTTTTATCATTGTTTTAACGGTTTAAGGTCGATGTTTACAGTGATTAATATTTCTTCGGCAATTTTACCCGATACTATGGAAGGTATTTCGATGTTGTAATCTATCAGTTTAATGTTAAACTGCGACTTTCCTTTTATTCCTTTGTCATTAACTGTAAAAGTACCTGTTGTTTTTACCGGGTGGGTTTTCCCGTGAATGGTAAGCTGTCCCGTAACTTTAGCCTGATAGTCGCCCGGTTTTTTAAAATTTATATCACTGATGTTAATTACTTTTCCTTTGAAAGAGGCAACGGGATACTTATCGCTCTCAACATAATTTTCGTTAAAATGCTCTTGCATCAACGCCTTTTCAAAAACAAACGACTTCATTAAAACTTTAAAAACAAACATGCCGTTTTGTGAATCGAGTGCAGCATTTACTTTGTTGTTAACGGCTTCTATTTTTTCAAGTGGCCCATCAGAAAAAAAGGTAATATTACCTGATTTGGTAATGTATCGTTGCGCTTGTGTGCTAACGGTAAAAAATAATATTCCCGTTATAACAATCAATATTTTTTTCATATTCATTTAATTATCTTTAATAAACTATTTTAATAAACTACACTGCTCTAAAACAACATCGGTTCCGTTGTATCCGGCACAAAATCCTTTTAGCGTTATTGTAGCGGGCAGGGTCATTTTACGAATCTGCGGGTTAAATTTTGGTAGCAGTGTACATCTGATTCCTTCGTCGCCAAACATACCTTCGTTAAAAACAAAAACAAGTGTTATCAGGGTATCACCATCGTCTGTTGCTTTTACCGTGCCTGTTAATTTTAATACTTTTCCATTGTAACGATTTCCTTTTCCCGTAACGTAGTTGTTATACAACTCGGTGGCTGTAACCTCAAAATCAGGTTTGCTCTTTTCAAAGTCGGTATGGGGCTTATTGTAAACAAAAAACCAACCATACAAAGCACCAAGGATAACAAGTATTGCAATCGCGAGCACTATTTTTTTCATCTGTTTATTTGTTTGTTGTTTGTTGTTTTTCGTGTAATAAGATTGTGCTTATCTATCTCCTGTAAGTAGATTAATAAATGATAGTTTAAACAAAAGAAATTAATTGTCCAACATGCCATCTGAAATCCATTTCTCCAACTTTGCAATATCGCAATTGGAGAGTTTGTTGCCACCTTTGGGCATGGGTGAGTAACCCTGTTCGTGCCGGATAGTTCCCAAAAGCCTGCCACTATGAACCAGCTGAACAACATCGTTATAATTTTCAATGGCGATGTTACCCGAAGGGGCGCTTCCACTATGGCATCCTGTACAATGTGTTTGTAAAACAGGTAAAACGGTTTGCGAAAAAGTAACGTTGGTTGTGTCGCACACACCTCCGGTATCAGGAAAAAGGTCTTCCATGTTGTCGTAGTAGCACGAACTTAACAGCAGTACTCCAAACAAGCCTGTAATCATTATCAATTTATTCATTGGACGAATCTTTAATTATTAGGCGTTCCGTTTTCAATCCAAATTCGGATTTCAGCTATTTGACAATCTGAAAATTTGTCACCATTTTTAGGCATGGGTACATAGCCGGGGGCATGGGAAACCGTACCCATCAGCTTACCATTGTTGGCAATGGCAACCACATCATTATAATTTTCGATATGAATGTTTCCGCCGGCATTGCTTCCACTGTGACATCCTGTGCACCAGGTTTGCATAAGCGGCCAAATTGTTCCTGAAAAAGTAACGTTCGATGTGTCACAACCGCTGTTGCAACTGTTGTTTAATGCTCCCTGACTTATCCAGTCGTAAATTATTTGTTTTTGTTCGGTAGTAAACGGACTGGCAGGCGGGGGCGGCATAATATCGTCGTCTCTTTTGTCGCCTCCAAAAAGAACTTTATACAACTTGCTTCCTGACGGGTCGCCGGGTTTTACCTCCGCTGTTTGAATAATTAAAGCATAATCGGTTAAAATAACCCCGTGTTCGTGCGATTGCTGATTGTGACATCCCGAAGTGGCACAATTGGAAACCAATAGCGGTAAAACGGTGTTTTGAAAATAGGTTGTATCCGGATCGCATGGGTCGGGGTTTCCTCCACCACCACCTCCTCCACCGCCGGGGAAAACGGTATCGTTTGCCCAGATAACAATGGTTCTGACCTCACATTGGGTCATGTTATATCCTTTTGGCATGGGAGAATAACCTGCCTGATGTAATACCGAACCGGCCAGTGCACCATTATTGACAATGCGAGCCAAATCGTCGGCATTTTTTAAATCAATATTGCCGGCAGGGGAAGGTTGGCTGTGGCATCCGTAGCAGTTGTTTTCAAAAATGGGAACAACACTGCCGTTAAAAGTAACATTGGAAGTGTCACATTCGGTATTTTCAACGCATTCGTTATTTTTTGCTCCTTGTTCAATCCATGTAAGGAGGCTGTTTTTTTGAGATTCGGTAAAAGCGTTTGCCGGTGGTGGTGGCATCCTGTCATCATCAGTTTTGTTCAATTGCCGATATATTTTACTGTCGGAAGGGTTGGTGATATTAATGCCTCCGGTACTAATTATGGAACTATAATCAGTGAGGATAACTCCCTCCTTGTGTGTATTTTTGTCGTGACAGCCTGATGTGGCACAGTTGGTTACCAAAAGTGGTAAAATAACATTCTGAAAATAAACTGTATCAGCGTCACAGTTGTTGCTTATGCTAGGTGATGAATCGGGGTTTATGTAAGGGTCGTGTTTACAACCCGAAATGGTTATCATAAACAGGGCAATTAAGGTAACTGCCATTCCATATAATACATGGTTCTGCTTGTTTAAAAACAGGTTTTCTCTAATCATAATTATTTATTTACATCAAAATTATTTATTTATATCAAATAAACGTAGATATATAT
>JALVAQ010000492.1 GCA_027011095.1 Bacteroidales bacterium | reverse complement strand
ACGTTGAGCTGATGGCGTGAGAAAAAATAGTTCCACAAACCTTCGCTGCCAATGTAAAGTACGCTTAATGTGGGCCAGTGATAAAAGTTGTTGGTGCGGGTGGGATGTTGCCAATAATCGGGTTTGGGATAAAAGTCGCCGAAGCCGGAGTACATTTTTTCGATGGAGCCAAAAAAACCATAATTTAAAAAAGTTAAATAATCTTCGTAATATGGATTGTAAAAATAACGGATACCATATTTTTTCCAAAGAGAGGCAGCAAAATTTCCAGACCCATCGCACACCAAGTCCTCCCGGTTATTTTTTTTAAGATTGTTGTATCCGTGGTCAATCCAGGTGGGCGAATTAAAGTGGTTTTTCATGTAATTTAGTGCCTTGTCTAACCTGTTGGGAGTGGTGGTATATTGCTCGGGTGTGTGCAGGCAGATTTCATTACCTTTTTTATGAATTTGAAATAGAAAATCGGCGAACGCCCTGTCGGTTTTAATCGAAGACTCCAATGAGGTAAACAAACCGCCTGAAATTTTGGTGTTGGTAATACTGTCAGGGTTGTCGTAAAAAACACTTTTGGTAACGGGAATTTGGTACTTGATAAATCCGCCGATGGCACTGTCGGCATCGGTAATGTTTTCCGACCCGAAATAGGTTGCCCTGTGGGTTTTGATATCTCCCCAGTCGGCGTGCTCGGTCCAGATATAGGTTGCCAAAAATCCATCGCGATTTTTCATAAACCGGGGTAGCTTTTCGGGTTTGATGCCTGCAAACATTTTAAACGTTTGTTGGGTTTTATCTCCTTTTTTGTAAACGGAAACCGACCGGTCGATTTTATAATCAAAAGTGGTGGTGTCCAGCGGGAAGTGTAAAAAAGGATGGTCTTTTTCGTAGTCGAGGTTAATAACGGCGAGCCGGTTTTGGATGTTAAGTTGTATGGAAGAGATATCAGGACAGTGATAAACGGCCATTGCCGCACAGGTATCGGCCACTGAAAACCCCTGTTTGTCAAGCCAGTATTCGTTTTGAAAAAGGTTAGTATCTGATTTCCGGTTGGCCCGGAAAACCTCTTGCAAAGGCATGGAATAATTTATAAGCAGCGCCGAGCGCTTAACCTTTACACTTGTTTTGTATTGTTGCGTTACCGACAGATTGATTTCAGGGGAGTTCTTTGTGCAATGCAATTTCAATTTAACCTTCTCAAACTTCGATTTTGTTTTAAAAGTAAGGATGGTTTCGCCGTTGTGCCGGCTGCTTCCGGTAAATTTGAAAAGGGTGAAATTTTTAAAGTCAGCGGTATTATCGGTTTCGTTATAAAAGTAGCGGAGGCTGTTTATAAAAGGGGTGTTCGAAGTGTCGGTAATAAAAAAGCCCTCTTCGCCTTTGCTCCAAATTTTGTAAAAGCTGTTTTCAAACAGCAGTTTTCCTTTGCCAAGGTTAATGTAATCGGGCAGGCTGTTTACATCGGTTAAAAACGAAGGGGTGGGAGCCGGTTTAAAACTTACCGAAAAATCATCGGCCAGAATTTTACTGTTTCTGCCCTTATTCCAAAGATAAATTTTCAATTTTCCGGTTTTGGTAACATCGGCAGGAATTAACACCGAATCGCGAAAGGGGGTCCATGTTTGTTTGCTCGATAACAGGTTTTTCAGTTTTATTCCTTTCCAAAAGGCTGTTTCTCCATTATTTACAATAGATATAACGTAAAGCACATCGGGATAATCTGCCTTGCTGTAAACAAATCCGCTGATGGAAAGCACCGTATTTTTGTTTTGAACGGTTGCCGGAAACAGCATTTCAACACCCAGTCCGTAAGGGTGCAACGAGTCAACAAAAGCGGCATAATTGCCTGAACGGGCAGTGGTGCTGTCTATTTGGGCAATTCCCAGCCAATGGTTTATGCTGTCGGCGGTTTCAAGGTTGTTGTGATAGGTTTGAGAGGTGCCTTGAAACCACAAAAGGATCGCTGTTGCACCTAACAGATACCGCAATATGGAAAAAAAGCTTTTGATATTTAATACTCTTTAACGGTAATTTCGTTTCGCAAAACACGGCTGGCAAAAACCGCAAGTGCTTCAAAATCGTTAACTACGGGGTACAAAGCGATGGGCGCTATTTTGCCGATACGGCGTTTAACATTTTCCAAAAACCGTTCGCTGTCGAAAATCAATCCCGTAAGGATAATTGCATCCACTTCACCTTCGAGGGTGGCATAATGCGAGGCAATTTCTTTTGACACCTGATAGGACAATGCATACGAAATGGCGAGTGCTTTTTCGTTACCTTCGGCAATCATGCGGTTAATTTTTTGAAGGCTGTCGGTGCCGAGATAGGCTTTGTATCCGCCCTCCTCACGAATCATTTTTAAAACCTCTTCTTTGGTATGTTCTCCGCTGTAGCAATACTCAACCAACTGTCCCATGGGCAGGGTTCCGGTTCGGGTAATGGAAAAGGGGCCACCTCCATCGAAGGCCTGGTTAACATCCACCACGCGTCCTTTTTGATGAGCGCCAATGGAGATGCCGCCGCTACCTATGTGGCATACAATCAGGTTTAACTCTTCATATTTTTGATTGCGCGATTTGGCATATTTGCAGGCAACATGTTTGTGGTTTAGCGCATGGAAAATTGATTTCCTTTCAAAATCGGGATGGCCGGTTACGCGTGCCACATCGGTAAGTTCATCAACCACCACAGGATTGACCATAAAGGCTTTTTTGCCCAGCATTTCGGCTATTTTATAGGCAATAATTCCTCCGAGGTTGGTAGCATGAACACCCATCACTCCCGTTTCAAGGTCGCGTACCATCGCTTTATTAATGTGATACACCCCTTGTGATACCGGTTTTACCAGGCCGCTGCGCCCCATTACCATTTCAACCGCTTCAAGGTTAACATTGTTGGATTTTAACTCTTGCAGCACCAGTTCCAACCTGAAATCACTTTGGTCGGTAACCTGTTTAAACCTGCTAAGCTCTTCCTCCGAATGGCGGATTGTTTTTAAAAACACCGGTTCGTTGTTGCGATAAACAGCAATTTTTGTTTCGTGCACCTCCGGATAAATGATAAGAATCTTTTTGGTAATCATAGCCCTAAAATTTTATCGGATAAAAATAGCAAACATTTGCCAATGGAGTGCATGAAGTGTAAAAAAGGTTGATTTGCTCAATTTTTATGCAATATTTTCCATATTTGTAAAACCGGGTAGTGTAAAACAATTAATGTTTGTATCTTTAACCTTTTAAAAACATAATACACTATAAACCAAATAGATAAAATTTTATGAAACGTTATAATCTGTTACTTGCTTTGTTTTTGATACTGTTTTTTGCCGGTTTCAGTTTAAAAGCGCAAAATCATAATATTTCTCAAGGTACCATTTTTGACGGCGAGCCTTACCTAGCCGTTAATCCACAAAAACCGCAGCATATGGTAGTTGCCTGGATGGGTTATCTCCCCTTTACCAAATCAATGATAAAAACCAAAACTTCGTTTGATGGCGGCCGTACCTGGAGCAACGAAAATCATATTACCCACACCAACTCTGCCTACGGTTCGGCTGACCCATCCATGGCTTTTGATGGTGATGGCAATCTTTTTTTAAGTTATGTTGATTTTAGTTCTACACTTGATTCGGGTACTGTTTATGTTCGTAAATCAACCGATGAGGGAGTGTCGTGGGGAAATCCCGTGGAAGTTATTGATGCTTATTCGGAAGCCGGAAAGTTTCCCATCGACCGGCCCTGGATAGCGGTTGACCGATGGCAGAATGCAAACAGTGGCAACATTTATGTTACAACCATGAATCCCGGAATTTTTGGATACATTGCCCCTCCCTATCATCCTTACTTTACGGTATCCAAAGATGGTGGTGAATCCTTTAACCCATGGAAACATCTTGATACTACCAATTGGCTGGCCGGAAACATCATCAGCCAGCCCATGCCAACGCCCTGTGTATCGGCAAACGGTGTTTTTTATGCTGTTTATCCCAGTTATAAGTATTCGCAAAATTCTTTGGCACAGTATATTATTGCCTCTTCGAGTGATGGCGGAGAAACGTTTACCTATCATTCGGTGCTTACTTCATCAAATTTTGCTGATGATCCGCTTGCCAAAAAAGGGTATCTGCTGCGTGCCGACCCTTCGGATGCAAATCACCTGGTATTTTTCTTTTTAAGCACTTTATACGGAGATATTGACGTGTTAATAACTGAAAGTTATGATGCGGGAGTAAGTTGGTCGGAGCCAGTAAGGGTGAACGATGACCCCGTTGGAAACAACAGGATGCAAGACCTGGTTTGGGCCGATTTTGATGACAATGGAAATTTGGCAATGGCATGGCGCGACAGAAGAAACGGACTTGACTCAACCTATGCTACAAGTTTTGAAATTTGGGGTGCGGTTAAAAAACATAATTCCGATTCGATTTTAGCTAATTTCAGAATTTCAGATACGTTGATTGAGTATGCATCGGTTTTGGCTGCTTCGGGAAACGATTTTATGTGTGTAAAATTTAAAAGCGATACCCTTAATGTTGTTTGGGGTGATCCGCGTAACGGAAAACTGAATATTTGGTTTCAGCGTATGACCATGGATGGAAAGCCGTTGTCGGTCAGCAAAATAACAGCGGACAACACTCCGGCGGTTGAAGTTTTTCCCAGTCCAACCACCTTGCTTATAAACGTTAAAGGGTGTGGTTTAGAAAAGATTGACCTTTTTAATGAGCAGGGAAAAAGGGTTGCCCGTTTTGAGAATTTAAATTGGCAAAAGTTACAGCAAGTTGATTTAAGTTCTTTTCCGGATGGAGTTTATTTTGTACAGGTAACTGCTGCCGCAGGAGTTGTTACGAGAAAAGTGATTAAAAAATAATGGACATGTTTTAAAAAAGGTTCTGCTGTGTTTCGGGTTGAACACTAAGGAGTTGGATTTGTTGGTAAGATATTTATTACATAAGTTAAAACCAATTCTTTCAAAACTTTTGAAGATTGTTTGCGTTGAGGTTTGATAATTGAAGAAATAAAAAAAGCCGTCTCAGTAAAAGAGGCGGCTTTTTAATTTTTTCGGGGATTTTTTTTAAGCTTCCATCTCTTTTAAAAGTTGGGCAGCCCATTTTTTAGCTCTTTCTTCGGTTAGCTCGTCTTCATTATCTTCATCAATGGCAAGGCCGTAAAACATGCCGTCTTTTTCGCCATTCGAGCCGGTAAACCGGTAACCGTCAGTAGGCCATCTGCCAATAATTTTGGCATTCATATTTTGATATTCTTCTTCAAAAACACCTAATACATCCACAAAATGGTCGGGGTAAAGCACTTGATCGCCAAGGCCGAAAAAAGCAACATATTTACCTGATAAATCCTGCTTGCGCATTTCCAAATCCAGCCTGCTCCATTCGTTATCATTGGAAGCGTCTTCCCAGTTTTCGGCTCCTACGGTGGAGGCTCCGGTAATGATTAAATCGTAATTTTTAATGTCTTCAGCATTAAACGATTTTATGTCAAAAACATCAATATTATCAAATGCTTTGGCAATTTTTTCGGCAGCATTTTCAGTGTTTCCGCCCTTGGGCCAATACAATAAAACTATTTTTTTCATTTCTGTAAATTTTTAACGGGGGTAAAAATACATTTTTTGATTATTAATTATCTGTTTAATATGGGTAGAATGATTACAAATTATTTTCATACATCTCAAGAAGTTTATCCGCTGCTTCATAGGGCGAAATTTCACCCTTTAAAATCTTGTTTTCAAAATCTTTAATTTTGGCTTTTATGGTTTTTGAATTAAAAAAGCGATTGATTAAAGCATCGGAAATGGTCTCTTTCATAATAGAAATTAGCTGTTGTTTGCGATGATGATCGAAATAATTGTTTTCAGTGGTTAAAGAAAGGTATTTATCAATTAAGTTTTGAATTTCAGATAATCCTGTTCCTTCGATACTTGAGGCAGTAACCACTTTGGGATACCAACCGCTTTCTGAGGCCGGAAACAGGTGCAGGGCATTTTGATATTCGCGTTTGGCAAGGTTGGCTTTGTTAAGGTTGTCGCCATCGGCTTTGTTTATTACAATGAGGTCGGCCATTTCCATAATACCTCTTTTAATGCCTTGCAACTCATCGCCGCCACCGGCAAGCATCAGCAGTAAAAAGAAATCTACCATCTGTGCTACTGCCGTTTCCGACTGCCCTACGCCAACGGTTTCAATAAGGATGATGTCGAACCCGGCTGCTTCACACAAAATAATCGATTCGCGGGTATTGCGAGCCACGCCTCCCAGAGTGCCTGCACTTGATGAGGGGCGAATAAAGGCGTTGCTGTTGGTGCTTAGCTTTTCCATTCGGGTTTTGTCGCCCAAAATGCTGCCTTTGGTACGACTGCTGCTGGGGTCGATGGCCAGTACGGCAATTTTTTTCTTCTGTTTTATTAACGACAATCCGTAAGATTCAATAAAGGTACTTTTGCCTACTCCCGGAACGCCGGTAATGCCAATACGGAAGGAGTTTCCCGAATAGGGGAGGCATTTATTTATTAATATTCCGGCTTTTTGTTTGTCTTCGGGGCGGGTGCTTTCAATGAGGGTGATGGCACGGCTTAAAACTGCTCTGTCGCCTTGACGTATTCCGTTAAAGTATTGGTCTGCCGATAGCGACTCTTTTTTAAACCTGTTTTTAATGCCGGTTGCCAGCGATGGATTAACCATTGAAGGTTGTTCAACACCCTTGTTTACCCTGAGTGCGCTTTTATCGTTTTTGTTATTATTCATTGTTTATACTGCTTGCAACAAAGATATATTTTTTGAGGTGGGTAAGAATATTTATTTATCAAAAACTTTCGCAATATCATTAAAGAAGTTATTTTTGCAGCCTCAAAAAAAACTCTCCGTAGCTCAGTTGGCAGAGCAGCTGACTCTTAATCAGCGGGTCGCAGGTTCGAGCCCTGCCGGGGAGACCAAAGCGTAAGGGGGGTCCCTATGAAGGCACGAAATCGGGAAGCCCTGTGGGGGAAACATTAAATCATCCCTGTAATAGTTAATATTACGGGGATTTTTTATTTTACTTTGTAATAGTTATGGCAAGGGTTCTTCCTGTTAGTTCTGCACACATTTTAACAAACCTGATAAATGTATTTTGGTCAAATCATATCGTAATGTATATTAATTGTCCAAAATCAACCTTAATACATAAACCCAAAAAGCCATAATGGGATACTGTTTTTATGGCCGTATTCAACATTGTCTATTGCTAAAAAAGCGTTTTCTATTCCGGCGATTTGCTTTTGTGTTTTGTTTTTTCCGCCCACTTCAAAAAGATATTTATTGTCGATTAAAAAATCGCCTGTTTTTGGGTAATTTATCTTTTTCACAAACGAAACCTGACTTAAAAAAAAGGTCTCCCGAGCGGTTCCTTTATTAACAGTATCAGAAAGTGTGTAAAGCAAATTGGGGTTGCTAAAATAAATTTTATCCGGTTTTCTAAGCATGGAATGGCCGATACCATTCGTTGAAAGAAAACTGATTATTCCGCTCTGGCTTAACAGATGCAAATATTTATACAATACATCGCGTGAAGTTTCAAGTTTTCTGGCAAGCTCGCTGAGGTTTACTTTAAAAGGAGGAGTTCCGGCAAGCATAACTAACAGCTTTTTCAATTTGCCTCTGCTTTCATAAGATATGTTTTCAACAGAAGGAATATCATTGTCGATTATGGTACTTATTAAGGCTTCCAGTTTGTCAAAATAAGTATCCGGGTTGCTAAACCAAAAAGGGTAGGCACCTTTAGCAAGATATTGTCTGAAAAGTTTAACAGGTTTAATTTTGGCGTTAATAGCTAAAGCTAATTTATAGTGGGTATTAATTATTTCTTCAAATCCCGCAACATTAAAATTATGGTTATGAAAGAGGTTGAGGTACTCTCTGAATGAAAGAACAGGGAGTGTATAAACCGTGGCTCTTCGTCCCAAATCTGCCATATTAATATAGAAATCCAGCGCAGAGGAACCTGTTACAATAAGATGCAAATCAGGATAGAAATCAAAAATATTTTTTATTTCCTGTGCCCAGTTTTTATATCGGTGTACCTCATCAATAAATAAAAACTTACCATCATCTTTAACAAACTCATCCGCAAGATCGGAAAGCGTGTTATTGGAAAAATAGATGTCATCAAGCGAAACATAAAGCGTTTGTTCTGTATCGGAAAACCTGTATTTAATGTATTGTAATATCATGGTTGTTTTTCCGGTTCCCCGTTGCCCTTTTATAATGATAAGCCTGTCATCGTAATTTATTTTATCAAATAAAAATCGCTTTCCGGGATAATTAACCGATGCTAAAAGCCGTAAATATTTTTCTCGTAATCTGTTCATGTTGCAAATATAATAAATTGCAGGTTACAACCTACAAAATATTGATATTTTTGTTGGTTACAACCTGCAATCAAGGTTTTTTATTGGCAATAACAAAGCAGTACTTCCAATTTATTCGGCTACTTCCGTTACAGCGGCTTATTTATAATGATTAAAAATAGTATCTTTGTCAGAAAATAAATCAGTATGGAAGAAATACCAAATCCCTGTATAAGAATATGTTTTCGCGATTCAAACGATGTATGTTTTGGTTGCCGCCGAACGGGAGAAGAGGTGGGTAACTGGTCGAAGTACACCAACGAGGAAAAGAAAGCAGTTATAGAAAGAGCCTCCAAACGAACCAATGTGCGCGGCGAATCACCTCCAAACAGGTTTCTCAGATAGGAGAGGGATATTTTCAGTTTCATCGGTGTGCCATTGAATAGTACACTGATTTTTATGATTATTATGATTTGACTGATTTTCTCTTATCATAATAAATCAGTTTAATCAGTCCAATCAGTGTACCGTTACAATACTCAGGAAAAGGGCTATTTCACATTAATCAGCCCGTTACCATTTTTAGTAAATGTACCAATTATTACAGCCTTTTTGTTTCCTTTTGCACGTAATGTTTTAAGATATTTTTCGGCTTCACCGGCAGGTAGCGCCACCAGCAATCCACCCGAAGTCTGAGCATCACAAAGCAACAACTGGTCGGTGCGGGGCAGGTTTCCATAATCAACAATACCGGCCGCATAATCAAGGTTGTTATAGGTTCCTCCCGGAATTATTCCTGCGGTAGCGAGGTTCTTTACTTCCCTAATGTAAGGCACTTTATCAAACTCTATGGTCACATCGCAATGCGAGCCGGTGGTCATCTCTTTAAGGTGACCCATCAACCCGAAGCCGGTAACATCGGTACAGGCATGCACCTCATAAGCTTTCATGGTTTCAGCAGCGGTTTTGTTGAGCTGTGCCATCAGCGCTGTAACCTCCTTTTTGAGGTCATCGTCAACCATGCCGCGTTTGATGGCGGTGGAGAGAATGCCGGTTCCCAGCGGTTTTGTCAGCACCAGCACATCACCCGGTACGGCTCCCGTGTTTTTCATAATTTCATCAGGATGCAGGCTGCCTGTAACCACCATGCCGTATTTTGGCTCGGGGTCTTCGATGGTGTGGCCGCCAAGGATGGGGATGCCGGCTTCGGTGGCTTTGTCCTGAGCACCTTTTAATATCTGTTCCAGCACCTCCATGGGCAAAGTATCCTCCGGAAATCCTACAATGTTGAGCGCAAACAAAGGTTTGGCTCCCATGGCATAAACATCGCTTAGCGCATTGGCCGCAGCAATGGCGCCAAACTGATAAGGGTCGTCCACAATGGGGGTGAAAAAATCGAGCGTTTGCACAATGGCCAAATCATCGCGCAGTTTGTAAACGGTGGCATCATCGGCAGTTTCGGTTCCCACCAGCACATTTTTATCGAAAATGGGATTGAGCTTCTGCAAAACACTTTCCAGGTGCTGAGGCTGAATTTTGCAGGCACAACCCAATCCGTGGGTGTAGTGGGTGAGTTTTATTTCATCGGTTTTGGGTTTTTCGGTGGAGGGAGATGTGTTTTCCTCTTTGGGCATCAGCTGCTTAACGGTTTTTATAATTTCATCGGCAGCGGTTTTTATGTCGGATAGGGTGGTGCCTCTTCCGGTGGAAAAGCGGATGGTTCCCATGGCAAACTCCATCGGCACCAGCATGGCTTCCAATACTGCCGACACATCCACGCTTTCGGCATGACAGGCGGCACCCGCCGAAGCAGCCACTCCTTCCAACCGGTCGATAAGTGTGTTTGCTTCTACCCTTGGAAACGAGATGCTGAGTGTGTTGGGAAGCCGTTGCTTAGGATGCCCGTTTATTTTTACCGATGGCAGCGCCTCCGTTAACAGCTTTTGCAGGTAGTCGCGGGTTTTTTGATAATGTTCCATGTTTTCCCGCAAGTGGTTTTTAGCCTGTTGAGCTGCTTCGCCCAATCCCACAATTTCCAACACGTTTTCGGTGCCGGCACGCAGGTTTTGTTCGTGGTCGGCGCCATGTATCAGTTTTTCAAGATGAACCCCTTTGCGAATAAAAAGTGCTCCGATTCCTTTGGGAGCATACAGCTTGTGGCCCGCAATGCTGAGGAGGTCAACGCCCATATCCTGCACGTTGACCGAAATTTTTCCCAGCGATTGTGCCGCATCGGAGTGCAAAAAAATGTTGTGTGCTTTGGCCAGTTTGGCAATATCGGCAATGGGCTGAATGCTGCCCACCTCGTTGTTGGCGTGCATCACAGTTATGAGGATGGTTTCGGGGCGAATGGCCGCTTGTAGCTCATCCATTTTTATAATGCCGTATTTATCCACATCAATGGTGGATATTTCAAAACCGTTTTTGGCAAGATAGCTGCACACCTCAAAAACAGCCGGATGCTCCACCGCTGAGGTGATGATGTGATTTCCGCGGCTTTTATTGGCAAGCGCTATTCCTTTGATGGCGTAATTGTTGGATTCGGTACCACCGCTGGTAAAAATAACTTCCGATGGGTCGCAACCAATCAGCTCCGCTATCTGACGGCGTGATTTTTCAACAGCCATTTTGGTTTTAACGCCATAGCTGTGCACGCTGGACGGATTGCCGAAATAGTGTTCCAGATAGGGACGCATGGCATCGGCCACCTCTTTGGATATGGGGGTGGTGGCGTTGTAATCGAGGTATATGGGTTCGTTGGTGTTCATGGGCTGATATTTTGTTATTGGACTAAAACAACTTTTTTACAAAAGTATTCTTTTTCAAAACCGGTAAAATGCTTTGGTTGTAATTTCCTTTTTTCCATTTATTGTTTTTGTTTTGCTTACTATCGCTCTTTTGGATTTACCCGTCCGAACATGCTTGTTTGGCTCGGGCGGGCCTGCCCTTACCTGACTTTGTTATTCAGATGGACGTGCCGAACAGGCAAACTCAAGCGAGCAAGGAATATAAAATCATTGACAAATGGTTAGAAGAATAATATGGTCAAAGAACGCTCTCAGAGACAAAATTCGTGTAATTCGTGGATAAAAGTCATCGGATTACACGAATTTAACGGATTTTTTATAGATATACTGAAACCGAAATAAGAATCTTACATCTTTGGGATAGCAGAAGAAATCCTGATAACCTAACAATTTCAGAACAATAACAAGGGCTACTGCCGATAACTAAAAAATGTATTATGTCATTCGGGTTACCTGCTGCCGGGTGGACAGGCAAACCGTAACGAACTTGAGGGAATTCGTTTGAATAGGAATCAGCCGTTTTCCGGCGAGACAAGAAATGAATCTGTTTCTGTTTCACCCAATGTAAAAACTACTACTTTTGCAGCCTGTAAAAATGTAAGTTATGGCACAAAAACCTTCGATACCAAAAGGAACCCGCGATTTTTCACCTCTTGAAATGGCGCGCAGAAATTTTATTTTCAACACAATTCAGGAGGTGTTTAAACAGTTTGGTTATCAACCCATTGAAACGCCTGCCATGGAAAATCTTTCCACCCTGTTGGGTAAATATGGCGAAGAGGGCGACAGATTGTTGTTTAAGATTTTGAATTCGGGCGACTTTACCAAAAACATTAAAGCGGAAGACTACGAGGCTAAAAATCTGAACCGCCTGGCACTCGCTGTCTCCGAAAAAGGGCTTCGTTACGACCTTACCGTTCCCTTTGCCCGTTACGTGGTACAACATCGAAACGATATTACCTTTCCGTTTAAACGGTACCAGATTCAACCGGTATGGCGTGCCGACAGGCCTCAAAAAGGACGCTATCGTGAGTTCTACCAGTGCGATGTGGATGTAATAGGTTCCAATTCGTTGCTTAACGAAGTTGAACTTATCAGAATAATTGATGAGGTGTTTAACAGGCTAAAGGTGAGTGTTACCATAAAATTGAATAACCGGAAAGTGCTGAGCGGCATGGCCGAATCAATTGATGCCGCCGATAAATTAATTGATATTACCACGGCCATCGACAAACTGGATAAAATCGGTATTGAAAAGGTGTATGAAGAGCTGCTTTCAAAGGGAATTACGCAGGATTCGATTGACAACCTCGAGCCGATTATTAATCTTAGCGGTACAAACGACTCAAAGCTAAACTGTTTGAAACAGCTGATTGGCCACACCGATGACGGTGAAAAGGGGATTGCTGAATTGGAGATGGTGCTGGACTATTTGAAACCGTTGAATATTAAATCGAAAGTGGAAATTGACCAGTCGCTGGCACGCGGATTAAATTATTATACCGGTGCCATTATCGAGGTAAAAGCCAACGGTGTAAACATTGGAAGTATTTGTGGCGGCGGGCGTTACGATAACCTGACCGGTATTTTTGGCCTTCCTGATGTTTCGGGGGTAGGAGTTTCGTTTGGCGCCGACCGCATTTATGATGTGATGAAAGAGCAAAATCTTTTTCCCAAAGAGGTTGAAACCTCCACAGAGGCGATGTTTGTTAATTTTGGTGAAAAGGAGGGCGCACATGCTTTGGAGGTTTTAGTAAGCCTACAGCAAAACGGCATTCGTGCCGAACTTTATCCCGATGCCGGCAAAATGAAAAAACAAATGAAATATGCTAATCAACGGGCTATTCCGTTTGTGGTTTTAATTGGCGAGCAGGAGATGGAAACAAAGCGCTATACCTTGAAAAATATGATAACCGGCGAGCAGGAAAAGATGTCGGTGGATGAGTTGGTTGAGAAAATAAAAAAGGTAAAAAAAACAGTCCTTTAAATCATCTTTAAATTGTATTCAGATGCAAAATATTCATACTATTTCTCCCGATAAATTAACCTTTAAAAGGATTTACGAAATTCTTCACGATGGCTTAAAGCTGGAACTCTCCGGTGAGTCGAAGGGGTTAATTGTAAAGTGCCGTAACTATCTTGACGAAAAGATTAAGAATCAGGATACTCCCATTTACGGTATCAACACCGGGTTTGGAGCACTCTATAACAAATCCATTTCCAAACAGGATTTGGGTAAGCTTCAGGAAAATCTGGTAAAATCGCATGCCTGTGGAACCGGTGACGAAGTGCCGTCAGAAGTTGTTAAGCTGATGTTGCTTTTAAAAATTCAGTCGCTTTCGTATGGCCATTCGGGGGTACATCTAAGTACGGTTCAGCGGCTGATTGATTTTTTTAACAACGATGTTATTCCGATTGTCTATCAGCAGGGTTCGTTGGGTGCTTCGGGCGATTTGGCACCGCTGGCGCACATGTCGTTACCATTGCTGGGACTGGGTGCGGTTAGCTTTGAAGGCAAATATATGGATGCTGCCACCGTGTTGAAAAAGTTTGGATGGCAACCCTTGCAGCTAAAATCAAAAGAAGGACTGGCTTTGCTAAACGGAACTCAGTTTATGAGTGCTTACGGCGTTACCTCGTTGTTAAAAATATTCAGGCTTTCGGAGCTTGCCGACATTATTGCAGCGCTGTCGCTGGATGCTTTCGACGGGCGCATTGAACCTTTTATGGACTCATTGCATCAAATTCGTCATCACAAAGGACAAATTCAAACGGCTGAGCGGTTTCGCTCGATTTTAAAGGACAGCGAGTTGATTAAACGTCCGAAAGAGCATGTTCAGGATCCCTATTCATTCAGATGTATTCCGCAGGTTCACGGTGCTTCCAAAGACTCGGTTAACTATGTGGCGTACGTATTTTCGAACGAGATAAATGCCGTAACCGACAATCCCACCATTTTCCCTGACGAAGATGTAATTGTTTCAGGTGGAAATTTTCATGGCCAGCCGTTGGCACTGGCGCTTGATAACCTTGCCATAGCTGCCGCAGAGTGGGGGAGCATCTCGGAACGAAGAACCTATCAGCTGTTACACGGGCGCAGAGGGCTGCCCTCGTTTTTGGTGGCAAATCCCGGCCTTAATTCGGGTTTTATGATTCCGCAATATACGGCTGCTTCTATTGTAAATCAAAATAAACAACTTTGTACTCCGGCTTCGGTGGACACCATTGAATCGTCGCAGGGACAGGAAGACCACGTAAGTATGGGAGCCAACGGAGCTACTAAAGCCTACAGAGTGGTCGAAAATCTGGAGCGTATTTTAGCCATTGAGCTGTTTAATGCCGCACAGGCTCTTGACTTTAGAAGACCCTATAAAACCTCTTCGTTTCTAGAAGAGTTTGTTGCGAAATATCGCCAACGCGTTGCCTTTGTTGACGATGACAAAATTATGCACGATGAAATTATGAAGAGCATCAAGTTTGTCAGAGAAGTTGAGTTTGAGCTTCCCGATGCGTTGATGGAAGGGATATAATTACATCCCCGCGCTTTCGGTATCTAACTTACGGTCAATTTTTTTAAACATCCCCTGTAACACCTTTCCGGGGCCTACCTCAATTATTTTGGTGGCTCCATCGGCAAGCATGTTTTTCATGGTTTGTGTCCAACGAACCGGCGATACAAGCTGCTTGATAAGGTTGTTTTTAATAATCTCAGGGTCGTTAACCGGCTGTCCTGTTACATTTTGGTAAATGGGACAAATACCCTGGCTGAATTTTGTTGACGAAATGGCTTCGGCCAACTCAATACGTGCAGGCTCCATTAATGGTGAATGAAAAGCACCACCCACTTTTAGTTTTAAAGCTCGTTTTGCACCGGCTTCGTTAAGCTTTTCGATGGCTTTGTCGATGCCTGCCAACGAACCCGAAATAACGAGTTGGCCGGGGGTGTTATAGTTGGCCGGAACCACAACCTCGTCAATCTCTTTACAAACCTTTTCCACAATTTCATCGTCAAGGCCTATGATGGCAGCCATGGTAGAAGGTTCGTATTCGCAAGCTTTTTGCATGGCCGAAGCCCGTTTTGAAACCAACATCAAACCGTCTTCAAACGACAGGGTTTTGTTGGCCACAAGGGCCGAAAATTCTCCCAGCGAGTGGCCTGCCACCATATCGGGTTTAAAATCGTCACCAAGCAGGTGCGCTAAAATTACCGAGTGTAAAAAAATGGCAGGCTGTGTAACATTAGTCTGTTTTAGTTCCTCTTCGGTTCCGTCAAACATAATATCCGTAATTATAAATTTAAGGATATTGTTTGCTTTATTGAAAAGGTCTTTGGCTTTAGACGATTTGTCGTAAAGATCCTTTCCCATTCCAATGTATTGGGCACCCTGTCCGGGAAAAACGTAAGCTATCATATTAAGTTGTTAAGTGTTTTACTTTCTATTACCGAAAAAACGCAGCAAAAATAGAAATAAATTGATAAAGTCGAGATATAATGACAAAGCGCCGAAAAGCATCATTTTTCTAACGTTGTCGTCGGCGGTATAACCATCCACCTGTGCACCGATGCGTTTTATTTTTTGAACATCGTAGGCAGTAAGCCCCGTAAATATTAATACACCCAAAAAGCTTATAATGTAATCCATTGACCCACTGTGCATAAACATATTTACAATACTGGCTATAATAATACCAATCAGCCCCATAAACATGATGCTGCCAAATTTTGTGAGGTCGGTTTTAGTGGTATAACCCACCACCGCCATTATGCCAAACATGCCGCTTGTTATAAAAAATGTTTTTGCAATGGAAGCGCCTGTATAGGCTAAAAATATAAAGCTTAAACTGGCTCCCATTAAAATTGAAAAAGCAACAAACAGTAGCAACATGGTAGCAGCCGACATGCGGCTGGCACCTCCCGACATAACAAATACCAAAAGCAGGGGGGCAAGCATTACCACCCATCCCGTAATGGTCATGCCACCGGTGTTAGGGTCGATTAAAAGTTGCAGTAAAGCCGGAGTAGTGGCAAACCACCAGGCTGTAAGAGCCGTAATTGACAATGCCACAAACATCCACATAAAAACTCCCGAAACAAAGGTTCGTGAAACGGGCAATACTTCGGCTTTTTGATTTAAATTTCCGTATTGATTGTTTTGAAAACTATTCATAATTAATCCTCCTTATTTTTAAGATAATTTTGCTGAAATTAAATTTATAAATTCATTTCTGGTTTCTATTCTTTCAAAAGCACCTGTAAAATCGGATGTTGTGGTTACCGAGCTTTGCTTTTGAACACCACGCATGGCCATACATAAATGTTTGGCTTCAATAACAACAGCTACTCCCAACGGGTTCAGTGTTGACTGTATGGCTTCTTTAATTTGAGTGGTAAGCCGTTCCTGAACCTGTAGCCTCCGCGCGTAAGCTTCAACCACGCGGGCAATTTTACTTAATCCCGTAATGTAGCCGTTGGGAATGTAGGCAACATGTGCTTTTCCGATAAACGGAATCATGTGGTGTTCGCACATCGAAAAAATTTCAATGTCTTTTACAATTACCATTTCACGATAATCCTCTTTAAACTTGGCCGAAAGCAATATCTCTTTGGGGTCGTGGTCGTAGCCCTGTGTAAGAAACTGTATGGATTTGGCCACCCGATAGGGTGTTTTTTGCAACCCTTCGCGTTCGGGGTCTTCACCAATAAGTTTTAATATTTCGTGATAATGGTACTCAAGTTTTTCCAATTTATCGGGAGCAAAAGTGTCAATGCGCTCGTAGCCCAACATCTCTTTTCTTTTATTCATTTTATAAATTTTATTTGGGGTGAATCAAATAGGGTGCCAATGTCAATTTGGCAAGACAAAGGTATTATTTGTCACCAAAGTATTCAACATAATTGTTTTCCGATTCAGTAACTTTTACACAATGCAGCGTGGCATTCAGGTTTTTAACAGGCTCTTCCAATTCATTCCAAATGGCAATAGCCAGGTTTTCGGTTGAAGCCAGTTTACCTTTCATAAAGTCAACTTCAAGGTTAATGTTTTTATGGTCCAATTTGGCAATTACTTTTTCGCGAATAACTTTACTAAGTGTTTTCAAATTGATTAAAAAACCTGTTTCATCGTTCAGATTTCCTTTAACGGTAACAAAAAGCTGATAATTATGTCCGTGCCAGTTGGGGTTTGAACATTTTCCGAAAACCGCCATGTTTTTTTCGTCGGAATAATCGGGACGAAACAGCCTGTGCGCTGCATTGAACCGTTCTCTGCGTGTGATGTAAATCATTGTTCTTATTTATGAAACAAAATTAGTTAATTATTTAAAAGCATTGTTATTTCTAACATTTGTTAAGGTTTAAAACGTGCTGAATCGACGGCTTGTTCTATCGAGTGGTTTTTTCGTATATTTGACTTGCAAAAAATTAACAACTACTTTTATGGTAACACGAACTTTTGACGTATTAAGTAACGCCGAAAAAAATTTCAACCACAATATTGCACTGGCAGTAAAACGTGATGGAAAATGGGAAACTTTCAGCACTAAGGAATATAGAAAAAATGCCGATTTAGTCAGTCTTGGATTGCTGGCATCGGGACTTGAAAAGGGCGATAAGGTAGCCATTGTTACCAACAACCGGCCCGAATGGAATTTTTTGGAAACAGGCCTTTCGCAGATAGGTTGTGTGCAGGTTACCATTTATCCTACCATTAGCGAAACGGAATATCGTCATATTTTATCACATTCGGAGTCGAAGTTGCTGTTTGTTGCTTCCGAAGCACTCTATCATAAATTAAAACCCGTTTTTGATGATACCCCAAATTTGATGGAGATATTTACCATCGACGAGGTGGAAGGAGTAAAAAACTGGAAAGAGATACAACAATTGGGCGAAAGTAAAGAATCGGAATTACGCCCTTTACTCGAAAAAAGAAGAGACGAGGTTCAACCCGATGATTTGTCCACACTTATCTATACTTCAGGAACCACGGGGTTGTCGAAAGGAGTAATGCTTACCCATAACAACATTGTTAGCAATGTTAAACTGGCTGACGAATTTATTCAATATCTTGAACCCGGCGACAGGGCGTTGAGCTTTTTGCCTCTGTCGCATATTTTGGAGCGCACAGGCAATTATTTGTGGCAGTATCACGGCTTACAGATTTATTATGCCGAAAATATTGAAACCATTGGCAATGACATGCGCGACATAAAAGCCAACACCTTTATTACTGTTCCGAGGGTTTTTGAAAAGGTTTACGATAAAATTGTAAATAAAGGGCGTGAGTTGAAAGGAATTAAAAAGTCACTGTTTTTTTGGGCTTTGGAAGTGGGCGATAAGTTTAATCCCGATCCTGCAAAGCGGAGTGCTTTTTATAATTTTAAACTGGCCATTGCCAACAAGCTAATTTTCAGTAAGTGGCGCGAAGCGTTGGGGGGAGAACTTAAAGGGGTTATTGCCGGAGGTGCTGCCCTGCAACCGCGCTTAGCCAGAGTGTTCTGGGCTGCCAAGATATTTGTCCAGGAGGGTTACGGACTTACCGAAACATCGCCGCTTGTGGCCGCCAACAATGTTTATCACCCATATGTACGATTTGGATGGGTGGGCTATGTGCCCAATTCCATACAGGTTAAAATTGCCGAAGACGGCGAAATTCTTGTAAAAGGCGAAAATGTAATGAAAGGGTATTACAAAGACCCTGAAAAAACCAAAGAGGCCATCGATGCGGAAGGATGGTTTCATACCGGCGATATCGGCGAAATAGATGAAGGACGCATGTTGCGCATCACCGACAGGAAAAAAGAGATTTTTAAACTTTCGGGAGGAAAATATGTTGCGCCTCAGCAGGTGGAAAATATTTTTAAAGAGTCGATGTTTATTGAGCAGATAATGGTGGTGGGTGAAAACGAAAAACATACGGCGGCATTAATTGTTCCCGATTTTAAATTTCTTACCGACTGGTGCAAAATCCACCATGTTGAAGCAGCCGATTACAAAGAGATGGTTAACAACCAAAAGGTTATTACCCGCTACGAAAAAGAGGTGGAAAAATTTAACAGCGAGCTGAATAAGGTAATGAAGGTTAAAAAGTTTAAGCTTGTTTGTGAAGACTGGAACCCGGAAAACGGTTTTTTATCGCCCACTCAAAAGCTAAAGCGTAAGGTAATTTTAGCCAATTATAAAAACCTGTTGGATGAGATATATGAAAAAAACTAAGGTTTGTTTTTAATCATATAAAGGTTTGTAGGCGCTGTTTTACAATCTTTTGGATTTGTAAAATGTTTTTTGTTTGGTGTACTTAGTTTGTAGTTGTAAAGCACTTTAAAACAATCACATGACGAACATAAATGAGAATAAATGATTAAAAAAATTTTAATACTAACGGGAGCATATTTTGTATTAATATTTTTTGTTCAATCTTGTGATCATGGATATTGCAAAGACGTTGACTATTACGACTTTTCTGAAATCCAGGTGCATATCAAGAGTTTAACAACGGTTGAGACATCTGATAGTCTGAATTTTGAAATACGACAATTGGACACTCGATACATGGCATGGAATCGTATTAGAACAAATCTTATTAAAACGACTTGTGCACTTAATTGCGACTATGGGCGGAAAGGAATGAAAATTCCAATGACAAAAATTGAGATTACAAGTAATTCGAATTTTAATGAAGCCTATCCTGCAAATTCATTATTAAATGATTTAATAATTGTAAAAATATTAGAAGAACCTAACAAAATCCATTCTAAGTATCATTTTGAAAAGCTTGATAGTGTTGAATTTGAGAAATTATTACCAAAGGAAGACTTTCTTAATCCTGATTTATACATTGCTGAACATCCCACTATAGATATGACTCATAGACTGATAGTAAAAATATTTAAATCAAATGGTGATACAATAATTGCAGAAAGTGAACAGATTTTTTGGAAATAAAAAAACGCTTTACAACAATGTATAAGCGTAATGCGGGGCAAAATTCTAAATATGAATGATTTAACTATAAAGATAATTCAGTGTAAGTTGAAAGTGAAGTATTTCGAAAACCCGCACTACGCATATACTCACCCTCACAAGCAGTAAGCTAAAACACTGTAACTAAGGGTCAAAACAAAAACTATTTATCCCCGTCGTAAGCCCATTTCAAATAGATGGAACCCCAGGTAAACCCACCACCAAAGGCAGCTAAAACAAGGTTGTCTCCCTTTTTCAGTTGATCCTGCCATTCGTGCAGGCACATGGGAATGGTTCCGTTGGTGGTGTTGCCGTAGCGCTCAATATTTATCATCACCTTTTCCTTTTCCAGTCCCATACGGCGTGCAGTGGCATCAATAATACGCATGTTGGCCTGGTGGGGCACCAGCCACGAAATGTCTTCCGATTTTAAGTTGTTTCGCTCCATTATCTCCACAGAAACATCTGCCATGCGCGTTACGGCAAACTTAAACACCGGCTGGCCTTCCTGATAAACAAAATGTTCCTTGTTGTCAACGGTTTCGTGTGATGCCGGCCTTACAGAGCCACCTGCTTTTTGATGTAAATGCACCCTGCCTGCGCCATCGGTATATAATCTTGAATCGATAATACCGGTTCCATCTTCCGAAGGCTCCAGCAAAACAGCACCTCCGGCATCGCCAAATAGCACGCAGGTGGTACGGTCGGTGTAATCTACCACCGACGACATTTTATCGGCGCCTACCACAATAACCTTTTTATATTTTCCGGTTTCAATAAATTGTGAAGCGGTAACCAACGAATACAAAAATCCCGAACAAGCCGCATTGATATCAAAACTAAAAGCATTTTTAATTCCAACTTTATCGCTGATAATGTTTGCTGTAGCCGGATAAACCATATCGGGGGTTACCGTAGCACAAATTACCAAATCAATATCGTCGGGATTTGTGTTGGTTTTATTCAACAAACCTTTCACGGCTTCAACACCAATGTCGGAAGTACCTTTTCCTTCTCCCTTTAAAATATGACGCTCTTTAATACCCGTACGGGTCATTATCCACTCATCAGTGGTGTCAACCATCTTTTCCAACTCCTTGTTAGTGAGTATGTATTCAGGTGCCCATGCATGGATACCTTTAATAGCCGCTCTGATTTTAGCCATAACAATTTTTTAAAAAACCGCTGCAAAAGTAAGTAAATATTCAAAGTATGTTATTTAATGCTATCTTTTAAAGTTTTATCTTTGCAGCTACCCATAAAAACAGTTAAAATGGATATGCCAAAATTATACACGCCAACCAATCACATACGAGTGGTTACGGCAGCTTCTTTATTTGACGGCCACGATGCCGCCATTAACGTAATGCGCAGAATAATTCAGTCAACCGGTGCCGAGGTCATCCACCTCGGGCACAATCGCTCGGTTCACGAAATTGTTAATGCCGCCATTCAGGAAGATGTTCAGGCCATTGCCATCACCTCTTATCAGGGAGGGCACATGGAATTTTTCAAGTATATGTACGATATGCTTAAAGAAAAAGGAAACAACCACATAAAAATATTTGGTGGCGGTGGAGGAGTTATTCTTCCCGAGGAGGTTGAAGCGCTTCAAAACTATGGTATTGCTCGTATTTACTCTCCCGATGATGGCATGCAGATGGGATTACAGGGCATGATTAACGACCTGCTTGAACAATCCGATTTTCCCACAGGAAAAAACATTAAGGTTACAAAAGAAGATATTTTATCAAAAGATTATATTGCCATTGCGCGGCTGATATCGGCTGCCGAAAATAACCGTGATGAGGTAAAAGAGTTGCTGGACGATTTGGCGCAGGTGGCCAATAATAAACGTTCGCCGGTTTTGGGAATCACGGGAACAGGCGGTTCGGGAAAATCATCGCTGGTTGACGAATTGGTACGCAGGTTTATTTTCGATTTTCCCGAAAAATCGGTGGCCATTATTTCGGTTGACCCGTCAAAACGAAAGTCGGGAGGAGCCTTGCTGGGCGACCGCATCAGGATGAACTCGATTGATACCCCCAACGTTTATATGCGTTCGCTGGCAACGCGTCAGGCCAACCTTTCCATTTCAAAATATGTTAAAGATGCCGAAATTATAGCGCATGCTGCCGGCTTCGATTTGATTATTCTCGAAACTTCAGGCATCGGCCAGTCCGACACGGCCATCATCGACCACAGTGATGTTTCGCTTTATGTGATGACACCGGAATACGGAGCAGCCACACAGCTTGAAAAAATTGATATGCTCGATTTTGCCGACCTTATCGCATTGAATAAATCGGATAAACGGGGTGCTTTGGATGCTTTGCGCGATGTGCGGAAGCAGTATCAGCGCAATCACAACCTGTTTGATAAAGAGGTTGATACCATGCCTGTTTTCGGAACCGTGGCTTCGCAGTTTAACGACCCCGGAGTAAATAAACTGTATGTAAATCTGATTGGCCTTCTCAACGAAAAAGCCTCGCTAAATCTTGCCACAAAAATTAATTTGAACGACAAGGAGCAGGAAAAAATTTCCATCATTCCGCCACAGCGGGTTCGCTATCTGTCGGAAATTTCGGAAACCGTTCGTAAATACAACCAGTGGGCTGAAAAACAGGGTGATATAGCTCAAAAGCTGCATAGTCTTGCCATTTCGATGGAAGCTTTAAAAGAGGAGGGTAAAGAGGGTGAAATCAACAGTTTAAGAGCTATCTACGATAAACTGGTTCTGGAGTTAAATCCTAAAAATTTGCACGCGCTTCAAACCTGGGAAGCGAAAAAGAAAAACTATTCTGACGATTACTATGTATTTAAGGTGAGGGATAAGGAGATTAAAATCCAAACCTATACCACTTCGTTGTCGCACTCCAAAATATCAAAAGTCAGTCTGCCGAAATATACCGGTTGGGGCGAAATTTTAAAATGGGTATTAAAGGAAAACGTGCCGGGTGAGTTTCCGTATGCTGCCGGAGTGTTTCCGTTTAAGCGCGAAGGTGAAGACCCCACCCGTATGTTTGCCGGTGAGGGCGGCCCCGAGCGTACCAACCGCAGGTTTCATTATGTTTCGCAGGGCATGCCGGCAAAACGGTTGTCAACAGCCTTCGATTCGGTAACGCTTTATGGCGAAGACCCCGATGAACGCCCCGACATCTATGGAAAAATTGGTAACTCGGGAGTTTCTATCGCTTGTCTTGATGACCTGAAAAAACTCTACTCCGGGTTTAACCTTGCCGACCCCAAAACTTCTGTTTCCATGACGATTAACGGGCCGGCACCAACCATGGTGGCCTATTTTTTAAATGCTGCCATCGACCAGCAATGCGAACTGTATATCAAAGAAAACGGGCTGGAAGAGGAGGTGGAAACGATGATAACCGAAATTTATAAACAGCGCGGAACCGAGCGTCCCCATTACAACGGCAAACTGCCAAAGGGCAACAATGGGCTGGGGTTGATGTTGCTGGGAGTTACCGGCGACATGGTGCTGCCCGGCGATGTTTACGAACGCATTAAAGCCGATACCCTCACCAAAGTCAGAGGAACCATCCAGGCCGATATTTTAAAAGAGGATCAGGCTCAAAACACCTGTATCTTTTCCACCGATTTTTCCCTTAAACTGATGGGAGACATTCAACAGTATTTTATCGACAAGGCGGTACGCAACTTTTACAGCGTATCCATTTCGGGTTATCACATTGCCGAAGCAGGTGCCAATCCAATCAGCCAGTTGGCCTTTACCCTGGCAAACGGGTTTACCTATGTTGAATACTACCTCAGTCGCGGTATGGACATCAATAAGTTTGCACCCAACCTCTCCTTTTTCTTTTCCAATGGCGAAGACCCCGAATATGCTGTTATCGGCCGTGTGGCCAGACTTATCTGGGCCAAAGCCATGAAAGAAAAATATGGTGCCAACGATCGCTCCCAAAAGCTTAAATATCATATTCAAACTTCGGGACGTTCGTTACATGCCCAGGAAATTGATTTTAACGATATACGAACAACCTTGCAGGCGTTGTATGCTATTTATGATAACTGTAACTCGTTGCATACCAATGCGTATGATGAGGCAATTACCACGCCTACCGAAGAGTCGGTTCGCCGTGCCATCGCCATTCAGTTAATTATTAATCACGAATTGGGGCTGGCAAAAAACCAAAATCCGTTGCAAGGTTCATTTATTATTGAAGAGCTGACCGATTTGGTCGAAGAAGCGGTGTTGAAAGAGTTTGACCGGATTACCGAACGCGGCGGCGTGTTGGGAGCCATGGAAACCATGTATCAGCGCAGTAAAATTCAGGAAGAGTCGTTGTATTACGAAAACCTGAAACATTCCGGCAAACTGCCTATCATTGGTGTAAACACTTTTCTACCGGAGGGAGGCTCCAAAACAACCACTCCGGGAGAGGTTATCAGAGCCACCGAAGAGGAGAAGGTTTTTCAAATAAAGATGCTTCGTAACCTGCACAAAACTTGGCAAAAAGAAACCGAAGAAAGCTTGCAAAAACTACAGGAAAAAGCAGTTCAAAACGGTAACATCTTTGAGGAGTTGATGAACGCAGCCAAATATGCCTCCATAGGGCAGATTACCGAAAAACTGTTTAATGTTGGCGGTCAGTACCGACGAAATATGTAGGTAAATTGTTGCATTGTTACATTTAAGCATTTAAGCATTTACACATTTAAGCATTTACACATTTACGCATTAACACATTTACGCATTAACACATTTACGCATTAACACATTTACGCATTAACACATTTAAGCATTGCTTAATATTCTTATCAGTGGTTGAGTTCCGGAATGTGGGCGTTGTATTTTTTTATAATTTAGCCATTGGTAAGCTGAGTTAAACTTTCAAAACAAACATTATCATGGAAAATAAAAAATTTGCAGTTGTTTTGTCGGGATGCGGCGTTTTTGATGGTGCCGAAATCCATGAAGCCACACTGACCATGTTGGCCATTAAAGAAGCGGGTGCCGATTATCAATGTTTTGCACCTGACATTCCACAGTATCATGTTATTAATCATCTTACGGGAGAGGAGATGCCTGAAAGCAGAAATGTTTTAATTGAATCGGCACGTATTGCCCGCGGCGACATAAAACCGCTATCGGAATACAAAGCCGATGAGTATGATGCATTGATTTTTCCGGGTGGTTTTGGAGCGGCCAAAAACCTTTCAACTGTTGCTTTTGACGGTCCCGATGCCAAAGTTAATGAGGAGGTGGAAGCCAGCATCAAAAGTACGCTTGCACTGCACAAGCCCATTGGGGCACTTTGTATCTCCCCGGCTGTTGTAGCAAAGGTTATCGAAGGGGTTGAAGTTACCATTGGCAACGACCCGGGTACTGCCGGAGCCATCGAAAAAATGGGAAGCAAGCATGTGGTTACCACCCACGGTATGGTGGTTCACGATCATAAATACAATGTTTTTACCACTCCATGTTATATGCTTGACGGCACTATTCTTGATATTAAAGAAGATGCAACTGTGGTTGTGAATGCAATGATTAAAGAGATGGCAAAATAGCAGGTAACGATTTTGTTGCCAGCAGTTTTGTTTCGCTGACAAATTATTTGCTGTCATTTTTGTTTTACCCGGTAACTTTTTTTCGGGTGTCTTCCAGTGCTGTATCAGTACCAAAAACATGCAGAATATCGCCTTTTCTGAGGTAGGTTTCTCCATGAGGAATGTACGAATCATTTCCTCTTTTAATAATCATTAAGATGGCATCGTTATGAAAGGGAATGGTTTTTACCTGCCGCCCGTCCATTTCGTTGTTTGAAACCTGTATTTCATCCAGGCTAAAATTCTCGAAAGACTCTACCAAATCGTGGTAGGTAGCAGGCCTTACTATCAGGTTTTCGATGGTGGTGGCCATAACACGCCTTGAGTCAACTGCTTCGACTCCCTGCTGCTTTAGTTTTGCCTCAACTTTAAGGCTGCCCGAGCGCGTGATAATTTTTTCGTGAAGGAACTCTTTCCTTAACAGCTTGCTCACGGCACTGTTAATTTCATCGGAACCACATTCAACAACCACATAGTTTTCCGGGCTGAGTTTTATCTTATCATATAGCCCTTTATCCATGCCATCGCCCTGAATAACCCATAAACCTTTGTTTTTTATTTCCCGAAATCGTGCAGGGTCTTTTTCAACAATCAGTACTTTTTTTGCATGCAGGTGCATCCTGCGCGAAAGTAATACGCCGGTGCTGCTCCCTCCAATGATAATGGTTTTGGAGCCTTCCAGTTTTTTTACGGGCGAAAGGAGATTAAAAAGTGTTGGCGAAAGTAAACAGGTTACCGCAGCCATCATTACAAAGCTAGCGTTAATTCCCGGCGAAATAACACCCAACTGAAGGCCTATGGCCGAAGCTGCAATAATTAAACTCAATCGCGACGACATTAAAAATCCCCCCGAAACAGCCTGTCTGAATCCAAACAGACGAACCCAAAGCATCGATGGAATCAACTTTATTAAAAACAGCACCACCAGTAATGCCATTAAAAAGAAAACCAGTGAGTTTTTAAATTCGCTGAAAGCAGAAGGGTCAAACTCGTAGCCTACCATAATAAAAAAGATGGGGATAAAAAAACCATAACCCATGCCGTCCAGTTTAATCATGGCCAGCGAACGTCCCCGGTGCAGAAATGCTGACAGCAGCAGTCCGCTTAAAAATGCACCCAGCAGAATCACCTCTTCGCCAATGTATTGCGCAATGACCACAAAAATTAATATCAACAGCAAAATACTGCGTATGTTAATTTGCGAGGCTGCATGCGACAGTTGGTAAGTTATCCGTTTGAGTGCCGGAATATGTTTTAGCTTTTGTCCTGCGAGATAAAACAGGTAAAAAACAAAAAATAATGCCACAATCAGTAGTAAATCCCAGTGAAATCCGTTTTTTAAAATGGAGGCGGTAAAGGTAAAAAGTAAAATGCTGAAGATGTCGGCCACGGCTGCAGCAATAATCAGCATCTGCCCAAAACGGCTGTGAATTTCTCCTCTGTTTTTTAATACTGGTAGAATAATCCCTACCGAGGTGGTTACCATAATCAACGAAAAATACCAAACGTTCCCAATGGAAGTCATCCCCGACAACCACCAGGCGGCAATATAAGAGAGCACCATGGCTAAAAGAAAATGGGAGATACCAATTAGCAAAGGGTTGCTTAGGTAAGAAGCAATTGTTAGCCGTTTACGCGGCAGTGATGCTAAAATCTGATCCATGTCTATTTCAAGGCCGCTTAAAAACATCAAAAAAACAAAACCCGACAGTGCCAGAAAGCGGAGGATTTCAAGACTGTGTTCGTCAAACTCAATAAAATAATGACCTATTACAAACCCCAGCAATATTTCAACAATTACCGAGGGTACTTTCCGCAAATTTATCCACGAAAGCAACATGGGGGTAAACCATGCCACAGCCATAACCACCATCAACGGAAAGTAATTGAAATGAAATGAGATGTTTAACAGCATAACCCGGTTTCGTTTTTCGAGGATGAAGATATGAAAAAAACTAACATATGTTGAAAGAAGTTTATTTGGTTGGAGAAAGCAAGATGATTGGCCGGCTAATTCCTATTTTGATGCGCTTAAAGGTTTTGTCAAATCAAATAAACTTTGAACAATTTCAATATAAATGATAATCAATTCCGCCAGGGACGGAATAATAGAGAAATGGCTAATATTTTTCTCCCTAAAGCTCGTTCATGTTTACTATTTCTATTTCCATTGCAGCGTGTTAACTAAGTGGTCGATGTCCTTGTCAAGAAAGTTAATTACAGGTGCCAGCGAGTCGTTGTTGGGGTGTAAATTAAAATAGAGTGCTCCTCTTAAATAGTGTGTTGTACTGTCGGTTACATAAAATTGGTAGGGTGAAGCGGCACCAAGCCCCTCAATACGAAAAGCAAGCCCGTAAACATTTTTTTCGGGATGATAAATCAGACTGTCGTAAATGGCCTCCGCCTTTGGAATATGTTTTGAAACAAGGGTGTGTGCATCATTAAGGTACTTTTCCAGATTGTTATGCACAGGCTCGTAGCTTAAATGCAATACTGCTTTAAACGAAGGAAAGTTGACGTTTATCCAGTTCTTTTCATTGGGTGCGTAAGGATCATCGGTAATGGTAGCATAAACAGGATATTCAAATTGATAAGGTAAGGTAGTGTCCAGTTTTTTATAAGCTTTTTCAGGAAGGTCGATTCTGAAATAACCCCTCGGCCTCGGAGAATAATCTTCGTGACAAGCCATCATGCCTGCCACCACAAATAACAACGTCAACGCAATTAATACCTTCTTCATTATTTTTTGTTAATAACAACTTTTACCTGATTTATTTTCCGCTCATCGGAATCGGTAACCTCAAAATCAAAAGAGCCGAATGAAATTTTACTACCCTTTTTGGGAATCTTTCCCTGCAACTCCAATATTAGTCCTCCCAAGGAGTCCGATTCTCCTTTTACCTCGTCAAAGGTTTCGTCATCTATTTCCAGTATTTTACAAAGATCGTTTAAAGGCGTTTTTGCTTCAAAAAGCCAGGTGTTGTCCGACAGTTTTTCAAAAGTAAAGGGAGCCGGCTCTTTATCGTATTCGTCGTGTATTTCACCAACAATCTCTTCAATAATGTCTTCCAGCGTAATAATGCCCGAAGTGCCGCCATACTCATCAACCACAATGGCAAGATGAATCTTTTTTTCACGAAACTCTTGTAACAGGTCGTTTATTTTTTTGTTTTCAGGTACAAAAAAAGCAGGCCGAATCAGCTTTTGCCATTTTACCGCCGTTTTTTTGTTGAGCCAGGGTAATAAATCTTTAATGTAAAGCAATCCCTGCACATGGTCGAAGTTTTCTTTATAAACAGGTATCCTCGAAAACCCCGATTCCAAAATCACCTTTACCACTTCGTCAAACGATGCATCCATGTCGATGGCCGTAACATTTACACGTGAACGCATAATTTCGGAGGCCTCTTTCTCGCCAAAGGTGGCAATGCCTTTTAAGATTGATTTCTCCTCTTCGTCACTGTCTTTGTTGGTAATCTCAATGGCTTCCGAAATGTCACTCATCGAAATAGACTGGCCTTTATTGCTTAGCCGTTTGTCGATTATATTAGTTGAGCTAACTAAAATTACGCTCAACGGTTTAAAAAACACGATTAAAAACTTTAAAGTTGTCGCCATCATTTGAGCCACCTTTACAGGCTGCCTGTTGGCAAGGATTTTTGGAACAATCTCGCCAAAAATTAAAATCAACGAAGTAACCACCACCACCTGAATAACAAAAGTTAAAACCGGATTGGCTTCCAGCGAAAACATTTGCGCAGTAATATAGGTAGATAAAATAACGATGGCCACATTGATAAATGTGTTGGTTATTAAAATGGTTGCAAGTAGTTTTTTGGGGATATCACGCAGCTTTAAAATAAGCTTACTAATCTTATCATTCTTGTTTCTAAGCTTTTCGAGGTCGCCGGGAGTTAACGAAAAAAAAGCCGTCTCCGAACCTGATACCATGGCCGAACCAATAATAAGAATAATAAAAAAGAGGAGGGAAACAGCAACCTCCACAGAAAATCCTTTGTAAAAAGTATCAATAACTATTGAAAGTAAATCGGGTACAGAATCGGGGTCGATTGTTTCCAAAATAATGAGATTGGTTAAACATCAAATGTTTGGCAAAATTAGTAAGAAATATCATATCATTTAAAAACAGGTTTAATATTATAACATTCTTTTTTAGCCTTTGATGTGAAATATTACATATTCTGATATCAAATTGAAATTTAACCCTTACTTTTGTATCAATAAAAAGATTAAAGCTAAAACAAAATAGTATGAAAAACAGAAGAACATTTTTAAAAACAGGTTTGGCGGCAACCATTGGCGTTGCTGTTGCTGCACCTTTGATGGCTCAAAAGAGTTTAAAAACAAACGATATAAATATGCCGGGGTTAATATACACCCGCAAAAGTCAGGGTATGTGGAAAAACAAGGCCGAAAGCCATGTGCCGCAAATTAAAATTAATGGAAGTCAAATTACCCTTACCACCGATCACGGCATGAGCGAAACCCATTACATTGTCAGGCATACTTTAGTTGACGGAAAGGGTAATGTTATTGGCTCAAAAACATTTTATCCTTCTGACGAACCGGTTTCAACACACACGCTTCCTGATGGTTACAAGGGAAAGTTGTTTGCTACCAGTTTTTGCAATAAACACGATTTCTGGGTAAACGAGTTTGAACTATAAACTACCTGCTTTTTAAAATGAAAAAGATTGTATTAATATTGTCCCTTTTGTTGTTTGTTGTTTCGGGGTGTAAAAAAAATACAAATTCTGCTCCCGATAAAGAAAAGTTTGCCCTGCCTGTCTGGGCATGGGATGCAGGAGGGCCTATGAACCTCAATAACGCACCTCTTCCCGCCATCGATGATAATAACAACAGCTACTACTTCATACAATTTTACAATGAGCCTGCGGTAACGCTCTTTTCGCTAAACGATGAAGGTAAAATCCGCTGGAAATGTCCCACTGCTTTTTATCCCGGATACAGCTGTTCAAACTCAGTAATATTAAACAACGGAAACCTATACTTTTATAACCAACAAATTGTTTTTTGCTACAAACGCAGTGATGGAACACAGGTTTGGAAATATCAGCTAAATGATAGGGAATCCATTCAGGATATAGTTGTTAAAAATGGAGAGGTGTGGATTACATATAACGATATGGCCAACATTGAATTGGCAAAGCTGGATGCTGGTGGAAAACTGTTGTGGCATAAGCCGTGCAAAAATTACCTTTTTGAAACGGGAATAGCTGCGTATGGTAACAAGCTGTATATACTTTTATATGATGTATTTGATAATAGGACAGATTTAGTTGCAGTAAACATTGATAGTGGTAATCAACTTTGGAAATTTGTACCCGACACAAATATTGCCGGTGAAGATTTAAGTGTTGACGGCAATGGAAATGTTTATTACTCAACTTACGAAGGTATTTTGCTTTCTGTTGATGGTAACAGCGGTAGTTTACGTTGGCAATACAATCCCGAAAATGAAAAAAGCAATCGGTATCTGGCAAGCGGGGGAGTAACCATTTTGCCCGACAATGATGTTGTTTTTGCTGCCGGCCCGCTTATATGTTTTGATGAAAACGGAAACGAAAAGTGGCGCAGTTCGGTTGATTCGAGATTATCGTTTACGTTGGGAAACAACAATATTTTGTACGGTTGGGGTGCTACTCTCGATGTAAAATTGTTTGCCATTGATGCCGCCACCGGCGAAAAGTTGTCCATTAAATTTTCGACCCTTGATGATGATTTGAAAGCCGGCGTTTTTCCTCCGGCAATAACCCATACCGGAAAATTAATAATGGCAGGGGTTTCAAAAATCCACTGCATCACATCCATGTCAACAAGCCTTGAGGAAAACGGTTGGTCAAAACCGGGTAAAGGATACGAAAACAATTCGGTTCGATAAACAAATAGTTTTTTGACAGAACCTGTCAGTTAACAAGCACTATTTTTTGCATGTTAAAAGAATGGTTTGTTGTTAGAACAAAGTAGTAAATTCCTCCTTGTAAACCATGCTGTAAGGCGTTAAAGTGCTCAATGTATTCTCCGCTATTTTTGTCTTCATTATCAATTAAGGTGGCTACTTTACGACCTGTAACATCAAGCACATATAAATTTACCAAAGAATGCTCATTTAATCTAAAAGACAATGTAGTTGACTCTTTAAACGGGTTGGGATAATTTTGTTGAATAGAAACCGGCAACAAAGTTGGTTTGTGGTTTTCCTGTGTGCCCACGGTAAAGTCAACGATTGCTGTTAATATTGAAAAATTACCATTTTGAAGTCGTGTCCAAATAGGCCTTACTTTGCCATTGTATGCTGTTATATTGGTATAATCGCCAAAAAAGTAGCTTGAATAAGGAAAAAAAGGTGATTCACTTATTTTTAAGTTTTCAAAGGTTTCGCCTCCATCTGTTGAGCGAGCAATATAAACATCTGTGTAATTGTTATAATAACCCCTTCTATCATAAAATATTACATAAATATCACCATTTGCCCTGTCTATTGTCATCCACGAAAAAAATTGATCATTTCCGGAAGGATCATCATTAACCCTTACAGGTGCCGACCAGGTGTTGCCACCATCTGTTGATTTGGCAATAAAAACATCGACATCTCCATTGCGTTGGTCTGTCCAGTTAATATATATGTTACCGTGAAATGGTGAATTACTAATGTCGCAACAAGTAACTGGCATACCATTACAACGAGACAATCCACCAATTGAATAACTCCACCCACCCGGCTGGTCGCTTACAAAAATATCATTGCTGAGCCACGTATCACCACCATCCAATGAGCGGTCGAAAACAATTCCCTCAGGCCCTGCCCATGAAACGTAAATCTCTCCTTCAGGACCTACACACGGAACGGCTCCTTCTACGGTATTGTCGAAATCTTTGCAATCGCCTGACACCTGATTAATTTTTTTTGAAATACTCCATGTTTCTCCTCCGTCAACCGACTTGCTAAACATAATATTTGAGCTATCAAGCGGATTGCCTGACCCATAATTATCAAACTGTGTCCAGGTAACATAAATGTTATTGTTTGAATGGTCAATCGCAGCCCATGATTTATCCTGATCTTTATTTCCGTTTAACCCCATAGCGCTACCGTCATTCCAGGTATGGCTTGAGAAATCAAATTTTTGTGTAACAATACGATCCAGCTTAGTGCCACTGGGCGGATTAGATAGATGAACATAATAAAAAAAGCCCGTTGTATCTACAACAATACATGGGTCGCCCCAAACCCCGTATTCAAGCGAAACCAATGTTCCTTTTGTCCAATTGTATCCTCCATCTTCCGAATAATAATAGTAATTAATATTAGCTCCGGCAACCAACTGGTTGGTGTTGCCCGGATTAAGCATAATGGAAGTTTCGTGCGGACTACCTTCATCATCAATTATAATGTTTTGATATTGCCCGAAAAGAGAGGAAACATAGAAAAGCAAGATAAAAGAGGCTAAATATTTCATAGGGTAACTTTAATTGTAGTGTTTACATATTTTTCTTATTAAGTAAAGATGGTCAATATAAAGATGTTTTCGTGCTGCAATTGGTTGTACGACCATTTGGAACAGTTACAACCGTGAGGTTTTCGCTTTTTGTGATGCTGAACCTTACGCGATGAAGAGCATCCTGCCAGAAAGACAAGAAGAAACAGTACTATATAAATAAGGTGTTTCATTTTTAATAAATCGGTTTGTTTAACGTTTATAAAGAAACAGCTTTTTTTATTATGCCTATCTTTGTAAAGCGAATTTCTTTTTTACTTTAGCAGCGAGTTATGTCATTAATAAGAGAATCGGGAGAATATGTACTGTTGATGCTTGAAACCCTCAGGCGTCCTGATAAATGGAAGATGTTTAGGCATCAGCTGCTTATTGATATGCGCCACATGGGAAGCGACTCCATTGGGCTGGTGGCCTTTATCTCCATATTTACCGGAGCCATTATTGCATTGCAGGTTTCCTATAATCTTGATAATCCGCTTATTCCTGCCTCAATGGTTGGTTACATGACCCGCGAAATGATGGTGCTGGAATTTGCCCCTACCATCATCAGCCTGATATTGGCCGGGAAAGTGGGTTCGCTTATTGCCTCCGAAATTGGTACCATGCGCGTTACCGAGCAAATTGACGCACTGCGCGTAATGGGCATCAATCCGCCAAACTATTTAATCCTTCCTAAAATGATTGCCGCCATGCTCTATTTTCCGGTGCTTATCGTTTTTTCAATTTTGCTGGGGTTAATAGGTGGGTGGATGGCCGGTGTATTTTCGGGCTTGGTTCCAAGCGATGATTTTATTGTGGGGCTGCGCTCGTGGTTCAACCCCTTTTCGCTTACTTACGCCTTGATAAAAACAGTGGTTTTTGCCGTTATTATCACTTCCATTTCGGGCTATATGGGATATACCGTTAAAGGCGGCTCGGTTGAGGTAGGCCGAAACAGCACCAAGGCTGTGGTGTACAGCAGTATATTAATTATTGTGTGGGACTTGATTTTAACTCAATTATTACTTGTATGATAGAAGTTTCTCACATAGATAAGTCGTTTGACGGCGTTAAAGTTCTCAAAAATGTTTCCACCGTGTTTGAACAGGGAAAAACAAACCTGATTATCGGCCAAAGCGGTTCCGGAAAAACAGTTCTGATGAAAAGCTGTATCGGACTGCACGATGTTGACAGAGGTGAAATTAAATTCGATGGCCGCCTGTTTTCAAACATTAGCGAAAAAAAGCGAAAACATATCCGAAAGGAGATGGGGGTACTTTTTCAGGGAGGTGCTTTGTTCGATTCGTACAGCGTAGAGGAAAATGTAATGTTCCCGCTTAATATGTTCACCAACATGACTGCCGGCGAAAAGGCAAAACGGGTTAACTATGTGCTCGACCACGTAAACCTGCCCGGTTCAAACAACAAATTTCCGGGTGAGCTTTCGGGCGGAATGATTAAACGGGTAGCCATTGCAAGAGCCATTGTGTTAATTCCAAAATATCTTTTTGCCGATGAACCAAACTCCGGCCTCGACCCCAAAACATCCGAAGTTATTGATAAACTGCTATCCGACCTTACCGAAGAGTTTAACATGACCACCGTAATTAATACCCACGATATGAATTCGGTGTTGCAAATCGGCCAGCGTATAAACTACATTCACAAAGGAGAGCTTTGGTGGACAGGTACCAACAAAGAAATTATGAAAACCGATAACGCCGAGTTGAATAACTTTGTTTTTTCAACCGAATTAACCCGGCGTTTAAAAACCAAATAACCTGTTTATGAATATTAATTTACTTGACTTAATACTTCTTATCCCTCTGCTGTTGTTTGCTTTTAACGGGTACAAAAAGGGAATTATTATCGAAGTTGCCACTCTGGCAGCATTGCTTCTCGGCATTTATGCGGCGCTCTTTTTTTCCGATTTTACCGCCAATTTGCTTACCGGCTCCTTCAACATCAGCAAGGAGTATTTAAACATCATCGCTTTTATTGTAACCTTTATTGCAGTACTCGTTATAGTAATGATTATCGGTAAACTGCTCGAAAAAATAGTCAATTTGCTTATGCTCGGCATCATAAACAAATTGGCCGGCGCCCTGTTTGGCATTTTGAAAGGTGCCTTGCTGCTAAGCATTCTTATTTTTTTAATTAACTATTTCGATACCAACGCTTCCATCATCAAAAAAGAGGCTCGTACCCAATCGGTTTTATACAAAAATATAGAGCCTGTTGCCCCATGGGTTTATGAAAAGTTCAATCTTGAAGAACTGAAAAAGAGCCTGCCCGATCCTAAAGATGTTATTTAGGCGATTTTGGTGAAAGGCAACACACCGGGAAATTTCGATATTCAAAAATTATATAAAAAACAACCCTTCCAAATGGCAGGAAGATAAATTCAAAGTCGAATAGCTATTAATTACTATTTTTGAATAAAATTAATAAGTCGAAAAACAATAATTCCAATGAAAGCAAAATTTTTAACCCTGATTTTTATTTTTTCCTTAGCAGCAAATTATTTAACCGCCGGCGAGGGCATGTGGATTCCCATGTTGTTGAAACAACTCAACGAAAAACAGATGAAAGCCATGGGGATGAATATCAGCGCCGATGATATTTACTCCATCAATCATTCCAGCCTTAAGGATGCCATTTTACTTTTCGGACGAGGCTGTACCTCTGAAATCATATCCAAAGACGGGTTGCTGCTTACCAATCATCACTGCGGATACAGTGCCATTCAGCAGCACAGCTCGGTGGAACACGATTACCTTACCAATGGCTTTTGGGCCATGAACAAAAAAGAAGAATTGGTCAACCCCGGATTAACGGCCACCTTAATGGTAAGGATGGAAGAAGTTACCCAAGAGGTGCTCAACGGAGTTACCGATGATATGACCGAAAAACAACGGGAAGCAAAAATTGCCGAAAACAGCAAACAAATTGTTAGCGACTTTGAATCCGGTTCGGAGTATCAGGCAAGAATTAAATCATTTTTTAAGGGAAATCAATATTATATGATTGTTACCGAAACTTTTAAGGATATTCGCCTTGTTGGCACACCCCCGTCAAACATCGGCAAATTTGGCGGTGATACCGATAACTGGATGTGGCCACGCCATACCGGCGATTTCTCGTTATTCAGAATTTACACGGCTCCCGATGGAAAGCCCGCCGAATATTCCGAAAATAATGTGCCTTATCAGCCAAAATACTATTTCCCTATTTCATTAAAAGGAGTTAGCCGGGGCGACTTTAGTTTTGTTTTCGGCTACCCTGCCCGAACCAACGAATACCTGCCATCGTATGCCATAAAACTGATAACGGAAATTGAAAACCCGCAAAAAATTAAACTCCGTCAAACCCGTCTTGACATCTTTAATAAGTATTCTGTTAACGATCCTAAAGTCAGGATTCAATATGCATCCAAAGATGCCCGCGTGGCCAACTATTGGAAAAAAATGATTGGAGAAAGCCGGGGTATTAAACGGTTGCATGGCATCGAGAAAAAGGAGGCTTTTGAAGACCAATTTCAACAATGGGCCAACAATTCACCTGAATTGCAACGCGATTACGGCGACTTGTTACCGGCCTTTAAAACCGCGTATAATCAACTGCAGCCGCTAAATCTGGCTTACGATTACGTTAGAGAATCGGGGCTATCCATCGAGCTTGTTAACTATGCCCGCAATTTTGAAAAGCTGGTTACATTAAGCAGCGATAAAAATAGTACCCCGGAAGAAATACAAACAGAAACCGATAAACTTCAACGGTATGTAACAAGCTTTTTTAAAGATTATTATAAACCCATCGACAAAGAAGTTATGGCTGCCATGCTAAAGCTTTACGATGAAAATCAACCTGATAGCTTTAAGCCTGCTTTTTTTAAAACCATTCATAATAAATACCATAGCAATTATACCGCTTATACCAACTATGTTTTTAAGAAAAGCTTTTTGGATGACCGGGATAAAACTATCGAATTTCTGAAAAACTATAAACGCAATAATTATAAAAAGTTGCTAAAGGATCCCGCTTATAAAATGGCTAATGATGTTTTAACATTGTACAAAATGAACATAAAACAGCAACGTGCGGATGTAAACGGTACCATCGACAGTTTGATGCGTATTTACATGAAAGGGCAGATGGACATGCTTTCGGGTAAAACATTTTACCCCGATGCCAACTTTACGCTGCGGGTAACTTATGGCGATGTGGAAGGCTATTCACCCAAAGATGCCGTGGAATACGGATACAGCACAACACTGGAGGGAATTATGGAAAAGGAAAACCCCAATATTTACGATTATGTAGTGGAAGAAAAATTAAAAGAGCTTTATAATAATAAAGATTACGGACAATATGCCGGTGCCGATGGCAAGCTTCATATTTGTTTTGTTGCCACCAACCACACCACCGGCGGGAACTCAGGAAGCCCGGTACTCAATGCCGACGGGCAGCTGATTGGCGTTAACTTCGACCGTTGTTGGGAAGGAACCATGAGCGATTTGATGTACGACCCCACAGTTTGCCGAAATATATCACTAGACATTCGTTATTTTCTTTTTATTGTTGACAAATTTGCCGGAGCAGGCTATCTGCTTGATGAAATGAACCTGGTGAAATAAAACAGATGAAATAAAACAGATGAAAAATCCAAATCAAATAACCGTTTATTGCGAAAACAATCAAACGGAAAAAAAGTATCCTTTTGGTACCACGCTGTACGATATTTATGAGGATATGCAAATATACATCGGAGAGGATATTTTAGGAGCCATTGTAAACAATACCCTCAAGGAGCTGGATTATATGATTTACAAACCTAAAGTAGTAAATTTTATCGGGTATAGTCATCCGGCAGGTCATCGTATGTACGAACGGTCGTTGTCCATGGTGTTGTTCAAAGCCGTTTACGATTTATTTCCCGAATATAAATTAAAAATAGAGCACTCGGCTTCGGGAGGGTTGTATTGCGAGCTGGAAGGATTGACCGATAAACGTAGCCTGCCTAAAATTATTAAGCAGCTTCAGGTGCAAATGAAAGAAATTATCAAAAAGGATATTCCCTTTGAGCGTGAAGAGTTGCGAACTGAAAAAGCCCTGGAAATATTTGAAGCCTTTGGCCTTGACGATAAATGTAAGCTTATCCGAACCCGTAACCAGTTTTTTAGTTCGGTTTACAGGCTCGACAATGTGGTTAACTACTTTTACGGTTTTTTAATCCATTCAACAGGCTTGTTAAAGCGATTCGATTTGGTTAAATATTTTAACGGCATGCTGTTGGTCTTACCCTCGAAAGTTAATCCTGAAAAGTTTAAAAATGTAGTTGCTAAAAACAAGCTTTTCGAAATTTTTCAGGAGTTTAAAGATTGGGTCGAAATAATAGGTGTCCCCAATGTGGGTACCTTAAACGAATTGGTTTTAGACAAAAAGTATGGCGATATTATTAAGGTGTCGGAAGCACTTCAGGAGAAAAAGATAGCCTGTATTGCCGATACGATTCACAAAAAGAGAACAACGAAAGTTGTATTTATTTCAGGCCCTTCCTCTTCCGGAAAAACCACTTTTGCAAAACGGCTTGCTATTCAACTTGCTGTTATCGGTTTTAAGCCGGTGGTTATATCCATGGACAATTACTTTGTAAATCGCGACCAAACTCCTCTTGATGAAAACGGTAACTATGATTTTGAAAGTCCTGAAGCATTGGACATTAAACTTTTTAATGAAAATGTGCTGGATTTAATTGCCGGAAAGGAAATTGATGTTCCCGGCTTTTCGTTTTCCGAAGGGAAACGGGTGTATGATGGAACAAAACTTAAACTGGATAACAACGGCATCATCATTGTTGAAGGTATTCACGGCCTCAATCCGGATATTTCCAAATTAATACCCAAAGAACGGAAGTTTAAAGTTTATGTATCAGCCCTAACGCCCATCAATCTTGATAGTAACAACCGCATACCAACCACCGATAATCGTTTAATCCGCCGGATTGTTCGCGATAGCAGATATCGTAAATATACTGCGCTGGAAACAATACAACGGTGGCCCAGTGTTCGCAAAGGAGAGGAAAAGCACATTTTCCCATATCAGGAGGAAGCCGATGTAATGTACAACACAGCGCTGCCTTATGAGTTGGGTGTTTTAAAACAGTGGGCTGAACCGCTTTTACGCGATGTGCCACCCAATGTGCCCGAATATGCCGAAGCACGCCGGCTGTTAAAATTTCTGGCCTATTTTAAACGAATAGGAACCCGCGAAATACCACCCACTTCCATTTTGCGTGAGTTTTTGGATGGCAGTAGTTTTAGGTATTAAGAAATAGCCACCAAGACACCAAGACTCGAAGATGCCCGAAGATACACTAAGAATGTTTAGCTCACTGGTTGTAACTCAGCTGTATTCAGCTCACAGTTTGCAACTGTGAGCTTGTACTTGTATTTTACCAAAATGTCACAATTTTTTTAAACCCTTATAGCATTCCAAATCAATCATATACAAACTATTTTTAAAAATAGTTCTAATTTTATTTGCTTTTTATAACTAATTCGATGTACCTTTGTACCCGATAAAGCAAACCAAATTTCCTACCTTTATTTATAGTTATTAAACTAAATAAAACTTATGGTTGCTTTATGAAAAAAATTACAATGCTAGCATTCCTATTCTGGAGTGCCTTTTCAGTTTATGGACAAATGACGCTGTCGAGTGGATCGCAACTTGTGGTCAATAGCGGTTCAACGGTTGTTGCCAATGATATTGTCAATTCGGGTGGAACCATTAAAAACAATGGTGACATTTCGGTACAAGGCGATCTTACCAACAACACAAGCGGCTTGTTCGATGCTACCTCTTCGGGAACAGTTACATTTAACGGTTCCGCTGCCCAGGAAATTACCGGCGATCATGATGTTGCCTTTTATGGAACGGTTGATATTGATAATGCCAGCGGAGTTTCTCTCACAGCTACCTCAACGGGTGCCGATCAAACCATCAACGGAATATTAAACTTTACTTCCGGCAATTTAACACTTAATGGTTTTAATCTTACCATTGGCACTACCGACCCCACCGGCGCCGGCTCTTCCACAGGATATGTTAAAACCAATAGTACAGGTGTTGTAAAACGAAATGTTGGCAGCAGCAATGTTACCTATCCCGTTGGAAACGCAAGTTATAATCCGGTAACCTTAGCCAATGCAGGTACAGCCGATTATTATGGTGTTAGGGTTGTTGACAACGAACCTGCCAACGCAAGTACCAATCACATGGTAAATAAAAGCTGGGTCGTTTCCGAAAATATTTCAGGAGGCTCCGATTTAACGGTTACACCACAATGGGCTGCCTCTACTGAGTTAACTAATTTTGACAGAACATCCTGTCAGGTTGGCCTTACCACCGATAATGGTGCAAACTATACCTGGGGTGCCGTGGGTGCTGCCAATGGTGGTGACCCTTATACCAGAGTGGGAAGCGGCTTTAGCAGTATAGGTACCTTTGCTGTTGGCGATTACTATTACGGCGGTCTTACCGTTAATTTAAAAGTATTCCTTGCCGGTGCGTATAACACAACCAACCACAACATGGATAATACACTGAATACTGCCGGCCTTATTCCAACAACTGATCCCTATGGAATGGGAACTTCCGCATCAGTACCTTCCGGCGCAGTTGACTGGGTAAAAATTATTTTCAGAGATGGAAACAGCAGCACCACACTGCTTGATTCGGTAGCTAAATTCGTAAACCAGTCAGGACAGATAATTAATGCTGACGGAAGCAATATGAGTGTTACAGGTTTGGAAAAAGGAAGTTATTATATTTCCATCCACCATCGCAACCACCTACCGGTAATGAGTGCTTCAACTGTTAACTTAAGTGCTGCTTCTCCAAGTTTTGATTTTTCATCTGCTCTTGCTCAGGCATGGGCTGACGCAACTGTTACAAGCAACGTTGCCATGAAAGAAGTTGAATCAGGTGTTTGGGGGCTGTGGGAAGGTGATGCAACACAGGATGGTACCATTTCATATAATGGGGCTGGTAACGACAGGTCTTCCGTACTCTCTGCAGTAGGTGTATCTACTCCGGGAAATACAGTGACTAGCACTTATTCAGTAAATGATGTTAATATGGACGGATCGGTTATTTACAACGGAGCAGGTAACGATAGAAGTACAATATTAAATGTAGTAGGAGTTTCTACTCCCGGTGTTGTATATTCACAACATATCCCTCATTAATGATAAATGTTATCTAATTTTTATTACTAAATAAATGAAAATGAAAAATATATTTTACAAAATAGTACTTACGGTTCTTTTAAGTAGCAGTTTCCTCTTTGTGAGTGCACAGACCTTTGAAATAAGAACTGTAGAAAATGAAATAGGTTATTTGACTGTTCAGATGCGTGAAACATCAGGAACGGGAACTCCAACCACAGCAACAAATATAGTAGATATTACTTTTGTTGTCAGATATCCTGCCGGAGCAGTTGATTTAACATTGTTATGCTCTACCAATGATTATAATATTATAGACGGCTTAAACGGGGAACAAAACGAAGGAGGTTACGATTATCATTATTGGAATGCTTCCAATACCCCTTTCAACCCACCTAATAACTGGACAACTGGAGAGTGGGAAGACATTGCAGTTTTTGAAGCAACCGGAGCAACAGGAAGTGGATTATTTGAAATAGCTCCAAATAACTGGGATGGCAGAAGCCTTAACTGGAATCAGGAGGGTACTGATTATACACCTTCGATAAATGGGGATGTAACGTATTCATACCCCACAACTGTTTATAACTTTGTTTGGACAGGTGCTGCAGGAGGTCCACCCTCTGCGCATAATGGTAATAAATGGGAAAACACATCTAATTGGGAAGGCAAATGTTCCGGTGATGCTCCTCCGGGAAATTACTTTCCTTACTATGGAGAAGCCGGTGCTAATATTTTAATACCCTCAGGCCTAACTAATTATCCTGAAGTTACTACTGCCGCTGACGAATGGGGTTGGGCCTGTGTAAAAATGTTTATCGAAAGTGGTGCACATGTTACGGTTCCTGATTTATCTACAAATACTTCAACACCTGCTCGTCTGGATATTTCAGATAATCTAATCGTCAAGGGTAAGTTGTATTTACCGGCGTTAGGTTATGCAACGGTTGGTGGTAGTACTGAAATTGATGCTGCAAGTGGTATCGAAGTTCAGGCCGATGCCACCGGCGTAGGTTCTTTTATTGACAACGGAACCATCACCTACGGCACAAGCGGTTTGGGTAAGGTTCAGACTTACCTTACCAATACAGCTACTGCCGGTAGTTTTCACCAACACATAGTAGGGCCTACTGTTGATGTTGCCGGAGCAGGCGGTGCCGTTTTAAGCGCCTTTGATGTAGCTGCCGGAAGTACCTACGCTTACGATTGGGATGAAGCACAACCGGTTGCCGACGGATGGCAAAACATTTACAGCAACAGTTATCTCGTTGCTACCGGAGACGGAATTGCCCTTTCAACCACCGATGCTACTGATCATACGTTGGAAATGACAGGTGAATTTATTACGGGTAATACCAACCCTCCGGCACTTACCTATAGCAACAACCATTACGAATTAATAAGTAACCCTTATCCTTCATCCATTGATTTTGATGCTTTTGCTGCTGCAAATACAGGTGTTATTAATAACGGATACTGGATTTGGAATCCGGGTACTGGTAATTATGAAAATAGAGCTGGAGGTGCCGGTTCGCAGCAATATGTTCAGGTTGGACAGGCTTTCTTTGTTGAAACAAATAGTGCCGGTTCGGTTCAGTTTACCAATGCCTTAAGGGCACACAGTAGTGATGCATTCAGAGAAACGCTGCCAAATATGTTAACAATGAAAGTTCATGGTGGTTCCATGGGATACAGCGATGAACTTATCGTTCGTTTTACTGATGACGCTACCAATGGCTATGATGTTAATCTGGATGGAGAAAAATGGAACAGTATGTACGACGATGCTACCATGATTAGAAGTATTGCGGAAGATGGTTCCGAGTTGGCCATTAACGCACTTCCTCTCGAAGGTCTCCAAGGCGACATGGTCAGTGTTCCGGTTAATTTCCAATGTGGTTATACCGCCGAATACACTTTCGATTTTGAAGGTATCGACTCCTTTGAAGCCGGTAATGAAGTTTGGTTAGAAGATAAAAAAGACAACGACAAGTGGATTTACCTGAACAACAATCCTCATTATACCTTTACAGCTACTTCGTATGAGCCAAACGACCGGTTTATTATTCACTTCTTTGGCCCCACAAGCATCAACAATAAGGATGAAGCAAAAGTGGACATCTACTCTTGGAGACAATACGCTTATATTAAAAACGTAACCAACGAAAAAATTAAGAAAGTTTCAATATACAACATGGCCGGTAGCTTAGTTTCTGAAAGAGAAATTCCAGACGGACAAAAGCTTTCTAAAATTTGGGTTTCCGACCACATGGCTTATTATGTAGTTCAGGTAATTACCGAGTCAGGCGTATATACCAACAAAATATTAATTACTAAATAAATTTGCCCACTTATAAAACAAGAATACAATGAAAAAAGTTATATCAATTCTGTCAATTTTAGTGATTAGCCTGTTTCTGACCATAAATGCAAATGCACAAATTATGGGGCCAAGTGATCCTCCGGGAGGGCCTCAACCAGGTGATCAACCAATCGGTGGCGGAGCACCCGTTGGAGGCGGCCTTTTTATTTTACTGGGTCTTGGCGTTGCCTATGGTGGACGCAAACTCTATGAACTTCGTCAGAAAGATGAGGAAGAATTAAGTTAGTTAAATATTTATTGTCATAAAATAAAAGCCGCTCTTATCAAGAGTGGCTTTTTTTGTGCTTATTTTTGGCTCGTTAATAATTAGCAAACAAAATGACCGAAACCAATAACATCCTGTTATATCAGCCAGGTTTAACTGAATATAAAAAGGCATGGAACCTTCAGAAAGAACTGTTTACCCGGAATTTTAACATAAAAACAGGTAAAACAAATGGAGATACTTCAAATCATTTGTTTCTATTGGAACATCCTCATGTATTTACACTCGGTAACAGTGGCAACAAAAATAATTTACTGCTGAGTGATGAAATACTGAATAAAAAAAAGGTCTCCTTTTTTAAAATTGAGCGAGGAGGAGATATCACTTACCATGGACCCGGTCAGTTGGTGGGGTATCCGGTGTTTGATTTGGATAAACTTCATCTATCCATTAAGGAATTTGTTTACAACATCGAAGAGATGCTTATTGACACGGTTGCTCAGTATGGTATCGTTGCCGAACGTTTAGAAGGGGCTACCGGCGTGTGGCTCGACCCATACCATCCGCATAAGGCACGAAAGATTGCTGCTATAGGGATGAAAATTAGCAAAAAAATCAGTATGCATGGTTTTGCCCTCAATGTAAATACCAACCTTGAATATTTTAATTACATCATTCCCTGCGGCTTAAAAAATAAGGGCGTTACTTCCATCAAAAAGGAGCTTGGAAAAGAGGTGCCTTTAAACGAAGTAACAGCAGTGCTGAAATATGCTTTTGAAAAGGTTTTCGGGGTTAAGTTAATACTTGAGGAGATGAATGCTTGATAGCTTTTCTTTTTTTAAAATCAATCTCTTCTTGAAAGGAGATGCTACTATGCTTATTTGCTCTCGAAAACGTTTTTTGGAATAAAAATAAATTGGCTCTTGTTTATTTAATAGCTGGAGAAAATTGTATTTATCTGTTATTTTATTGTTATTTTTGAACAAGTCAAGCAAATTATAAAAGAGAGATTACCGGCTGTTGTTTTTTTGCTTCTCTGTTTTTACATCTGACATGCTTATTCTTTTGAACTTATTTCACTTACATATTCTATTATTAATAAAAAAAGGAGGAAATTATGAGTAATGCAAAAGTAAACACGGTGTTGGGACAAATATCGCCGGAAGAAATGGGCGTAACGCTCATGCACGAACACATCTGTTATGGTTATCCCGGTTGGGAGGGAGATCAAACCATTGCACCGCTGGATCACGATGCTGTTGTAAAAAATGGTGTGGAAACTCTCTTGAAGTTAAAAGAACTTGGTGTAAAAACTTATGTGGACGCTACTGCATCTGACCAGGGTCGGCAACCGGAAATGTATAAAGAGATTTCGGAAAAGTCAGGAGTAAACATTATTTGCTCTACCGGATATTATTACGAAGAAGAAGGAGGTTCAGCTTATTGGACTTTTCGCAGTTCTCTTGGAGATATTAGCAACGAGTTATATGAATTATTTCTGACAGAAGTAACGAAAGGAATTCGTGATACAGGCATTAAAGCCGGTGTTATCAAAGTTGGTTCCAGTAAAGGAGAAATTACCGAGTACGAGAAAAAGATGTTTATTGCTGCTGCCAGAGTTCAAAAAGAAACCGGTGTTCCCATTATTACTCATACAACCGAAGGTACCATGGGTCCTGAACAGGCTAAGTTGCTTATTGAATCCGGAGCTGATCCCAAGCGTATTCAAATAGGTCACATGTGCGATAGTTTGGATATTGATTATCAGGTTGAAACATTAAAACAAGGTGTTTATGTTTCGTGGGACCGTATGGGACTACAGGGCCTAGCCGGTTGTCCAATGGATGAACAGCGCTATGAAGTTCTTGCCGAGTTAATCAAAATGGGATATGCCAATCAATTGATGATATCACATGATTTTATTATTACCTGGCTTGGCCGTCCGCTGGCTATACCTGAACCAGCATTACCTTTGATTGCAAACTGGTATCCTACACATCTGTTTCAAAATGTTATTCCAGCTTTAAAACAAAGAGGAGTAACCGATGATCAAATCAATACGATCATTAAAGAAAACCCAATGCACCTGTTTATGGGTGAATAATAAGCATGTCCCAATTTCGGCACTTAAATGGTGGTTGTTGCATTTTTATACAGCAGGCCATGTTTTTAGGTGCCTTAAATTGTGTAAATAAACAGTAAAATATAGTATTTAATTTCAAAAAAAAAGTATAATGAATTCTAATTTGTCTGATAAAGGTAATGCGGGAGGAATGAATCCTATCCCGTTAAATGAACTCAATTTCTTAAAAGAAAAAAGGATAGAATTTGATAGTGTTGCCGAAATGATACTTACCCGTGCGAACGAAATTCCTGACAAGCCCTATGTGTTGTTTTACGACGAAGTAATTACCTACGGACAGGTAAATCAACGCGCTAATAAAGTGGCTAACTTTTTAAAATCAAAAGGAATAGGTAAAGGAGATGTGGTATCGATTCTGATTATGAACTCCCCCGAAGTTTATTATGCAATGTTTGGTATTCAAAAACTTGGTGCCATAGCCAGCTCCATAAATTTTATGTTAAAAGGACCTGAAATTGCTTATCTACTGGACGATTCTAAACCAAAAATCGTTTTTGTAGGTAGTGAATTTATGGAAGAGTTTGACAAAGGGTATCAAGAAGCTAAATATAAACCCGAGGTTGTTGAAGTGATTACAGCTACTGAGCACAACGTAAATTTAAATCAGGAAAAGTTATCAGATATTCTTTCTGATTATCCCGATACCGAAGCTTTTGTAGCTCAACAACCTGATGACCCGTTTTTACTTCTTTATTCATCGGGAACCACAGGTAACCCCAAAGGTATTCTCATTTCAAACAAAGGACAGCTTTCCATAAGTCGCGACATGTCGAAAATCGGTATTTTTCAGGAAGGTGATGTTATGCTTCTTCTGCTTCCTATGTATCACACCAACCCTATCTGTGTATGGACTTTTCCCATCGCTTTTGCCGGGCAAACGGTTAGTATAAGAAAAGCCTTTTCTCCTGCTGACTTTTGGTCATCAATTACAAAATACGGAGCTACAATTTTAATGGGAGTTCCTGCCATGTACAATTATGTTTACTATAGCATTGACTCGAGCACCATCGACAGGTCAAAACTAAAACTGCGAA
>JALVAQ010000491.1 GCA_027011095.1 Bacteroidales bacterium | reverse complement strand
TAAGATTATTAGCAACTTTGACAAAGTTCCAGGCAACAAAATCCGACAATACTCTATCGGTTCTATAATGGTGTCAGCACATCAAAATAGGAATTAGCCACAAAACCAAAAATTATTTCCCGCAAGCCGTTTTCATATTATCAGAAAAATACTACCTTTGCAGCCCGATTTTAAGGCGTCCGAATTTTGAGTTAAAGTTTTATTTACCAAAATCTTAAAATCAAATTAATAATTAAAGTTAAACCCGTTTCCACGGTCGGTTTATCGGACAACGATCAGGAGACACAAGATTTTCTAAATGTCAGAAAACCAAGAAAACATCACCAATCCCGAAAAGGAAGAGGTGAAAAATGAAGTTACCCCCGAAGTTAAAGCTGAAGAAACTACCGAAAAAGTAGAAGAAACTGCTGCCGAAACCCCAAAAGAAGTTGTTGCAGAACCCAAAGAAGAAGCAAAGGCCGAAGCTGCTGAAGAAGCCCCTGCTGAAAAAGCTGCTGAAGAAACTCCTGCTGAGGAACCGGTTGCCGAAGCTGCCGCTGAAGAGGCAAAAGAAGAAGTTAAAGAAGAGGTAAAAAAAGAAGAACCCAAAGAATTTGACTGGGATGCTTTAGACAAAAAAGAAGATGCCTATTCAGTTGAAGACAGAAAAAGACTTGAAGAACTCTATTCAAAAAGTCTCGGTTCAATTACCGAACACGAAGTTATTGAAGGTACCATCGTCTCCATTAACAGCCGCGAAGTAGTTGTTAACATTGGTTACAAATCGGATGGCGTACTTCCTTTCAACGAATTTCGCTACAAACCCGACTTAAAAGTTGGCGATGTAGTTGATATTTACGTTGAAAACCAGGAAGACACCAACGGACAGATGGTTCTCTCCCATAAAAAAGCACGTATTCTCCGTTCATGGGATCGCATTAACGAAGCCCACGAAAAAGATGAAATCATCAACGGATACGTTAAATCGCGTACCAAAGGCGGCCTTATTGTTGACGTGTTTGGCATCGATGCTTTCCTTCCCGGATCGCAAATTGATGTTAAACCCATCCGCGACTACGATGTTTTCGTTAACAAAACAATGGAATTTAAGGTGGTTAAAATTAATCACGAATTTAAAAACGTTGTTGTTTCGCACAAAGCACTTATCGAAGACGAACTGGAAGCTCAAAAAATTGAGATTATTGCCAAACTCGAAAAAGGACAAGTACTTGAAGGAACCGTTAAAAACATCACCTCCTACGGTGCATTTATCGACCTTGGCGGCGTTGACGGCCTGATTCATATTACCGACCTCTCCTGGGGACGCATCAACCATCCCGACGAAGTTGTTGAACTGGATCAGAAACTCAAAGTGGTTATCCTCGACTTCGACGAAAACAAAAAACGTATTGCCCTTGGCCTTAAACAACTTACTCCTCACCCATGGGATTCGTTGGACGAAAAACTGAAAATTGGTGATAAAGTTAAAGGCAAAGTGGTTGTTATTGCCGATTATGGTGCATTTATCGAAATTGCTCCCGGCGTTGAAGGCCTGATTCACGTTTCCGAGATGTCATGGTCGCAGCATCTGCGCACTGCCAAAGACTTCCTGAAAGTTGGCGATGAAGTGGAAGCTGTTATTCTTACTCTCGACCGCGAAGAGCGCAAAATGTCGTTGGGCATGAAACAACTTATTCCCGACCCATGGGAAAAAATCAGCGAAAGATATCCCGTTGGAAGCAAGCACACTGCCTCGGTTCGCAACTTTACCAACTTTGGTATTTTTGTTGAAATTGAAGAAGGTGTTGACGGATTAATTCACATCAGCGACCTTTCATGGTCTAAAAAAATCAAACACCCTGCCGAGTTCACTAAAATTGGTGAAGATATTGATGTAGTAGTGTTGGATGTTGATGTTGAAAACCGTCGTTTAAGCCTCGGACACAAACAGCTGGAAGAAAATCCTTGGGACGTATTTGAAACAGTATTTGAAGTAGGTTCTGTTCATCAGGGAACCGTTATCAGTGCCAACGATAAGGGTGCCATTGTTGCGCTTCCTTATGGCGTTGAAGGTTTTGCCCCTGCACGTCATCTGAAAAAAGAAGACGGATCAACCGTTAAAGTTGACGACCAGACAGACTTCAAAGTAATTGAGTTTTCGAAAGAGAACAAAAAAATTATTGTTTCCCACACTCGCATTTTTGAAGAAGATGCAAGAGCTGCAAGAAAAGAAAATGAAAACAAAACCAAAGCCGATAAGAAAAGAACCAATCAGACGGTTAAAAAACTGAATGAAAAAGTAGAAAAAACTACTTTGGGTGATATTTCCGGCCTTGCCGACCTGAAATCGAAACTTGAAGAGGGCGAAAAAAAATAGCCCTTTTTAAAGTTTGTAGTAACAAAAGTCCTCTGTGGTTTCCGCAGAGGACTTTTTGTTTGCAATAGAATTTAATAAAATGTAACTTATTTTACTCTATTTGAACACTCTGGCGTATAATAATTCGCTATCATATAAAATCTCATAAGTCGGATACTCCTCAATTTTATTACATTTGCTAAAACATAAAAAAAGCAATCCCCATTTAAGCAAACCATCAAACCAAAAACAAAACATGGCACTAATTAGTTACCTGAACGAAGCGCTAAAAACGAAAGTCTTCAGCGAAACATTCGATATTACCAACGCCCGGCACTGGAAGCACATAGAAACGTTGGCACAACAGTTATACGAAAATGCATTCAATTGCAACGAAATAACCCTGTTGGAAAACAGAATTACCACCGACAAAAAAACTAACCCGATGATGCTACAGATTGCCGTTAAAGTGGCGCTCTCGAAAAAGCTTTTAGCATCCATTAATAAACCGGTACACATTTCAATAATATTTGCAGTTTACAAAGAAAACCGCCGAATTTTAACCAAAGAAGAGGATCCGCTGGGAGAAGATTTTTTAATACGGAAAATCAAACAGATGCAATTTTTAACCGATGAGTTTAGTAACATAAGCTGGGATATGTATGTAGTTGACGATGGCTGTCCCGAAGGAAGCGGTAACATTGCCCGACGGATTCTTGAGAGAACCAAAACCATTAACACCAGCAATGTAAAAGTTGCTTTTCTTCAAGAGGCCATCGAGCAACACCCTGAAATAGTAAAGCCCCTGCGTAGTACCGATGAAAGCAGAAAAGGCGGCTCCATTGAATACGGCATGTATCTTGCTACACAACAGATAAAAGAAAACCATGTGGTTATTTTTACCGATGCCGATTTATCAACCCATTTGGGACAGTCAGGCTTACTGGTTAACCACATTGTAACAAACTCCAAAAAGGCTGCCATCGGCTCACGGCGCGAGCCAAAATCGGTGGTGGTAAAAAAGGGAACCCGAAATACACGCGGAAAACTTTTTATCTATCTATGGAAACGATTGATTCCGCAACTGGGATATATAACCGATACTCAATGTGGGTTTAAAGCTTTTGATGCCGGTATTGTTAACCAAATTATTAACGATACCATTGAAAAGAAATTTGCTTTCGACATTGAACTGCTGTTGAAAACAGAACTCCTTGAGCATATGTCCATACAAAAAGTTCCCATTGCCTGGTACGATAGCGAAGCCGCATCCACCACAACCGACATTCAACCCTATCTGTCCATGCTACAGGCAACAGCGGCCATGTATCGAAAATATCTGCCGGCAAACCCGCTTTCGGATGAGTTTGCAGATTTTATCGAAAGGCTTACCGAAGCTCAATGGCAAAAACTGGTTGATAATGTTCCCGAAAAAATTGCCAGTGGTGAGCCTTCCACTTTCGACCACTTCGACGAAGTGCCTGTAAACCATCTTAAAAATGTAATTGCTGACAGCCAGGTATAAAACCAAGCAAGCTCATGAAAAATTTCCGACTAAAAGTATTTTTAACAGCTGCAAACCGACTTAGCTTTACCAAAGCTGCCAAAGAACTGTATATATCGCAACCGGCAGTAACCAAACACATTGTTGCACTTGAGAAACACTTTAACACAAAGCTTTTTGCCAGAAAAGGCAGCAACATCGAACTTACCGAAGCCGGAAAACTCCTTCAACAATATGGAACCAAAATCGACAACATTTATTCGTTGCTTGATTTTGAGATGGGCATATTACAAAATGAGCATAAGGGCAAACTGGTTATTGGCACAAGCACCACCATGACACAATATGTTATTCCACCCCTGATGGCTCATTTTCATCAAAAATTTAAAAATATTGTTATCCATCTTGTAAATGGAAACACCGAACAGATAGAAAAAGCCTTAACCGGCAATCAAATTGATTTGGGCATCATCGAAGGCCAGTCAAAACGAAAAGATTTTAAGTATATCGACTTTTTAAAAGATGAAATTGTACTTACCGCAAAAAGCTCTCATCCGCTTGCTAAAAAGGGAGGGGTTTCACTTACCGAACTCCGGTCGTACCCCCTGCTTTTGCGTGAAAAAGGCTCAGGAACACTTGAAGTTATTGAGTACTTTTTAAAGGGATTGAACTATTCCATTACCGACTTCAATGTAGAAATGCATTTTGGCAGCACCGAGGGCATTAAAAACTATATTCTGAACTCAAACAGTGTGGCATTTTTATCCATCCAAAGTATTTACAACGAATTGAGCCGTAACGAGCTGTCCATTATTGATATAAATGAATTGGAAATGATTCGGAACTTTAATTTTATCGTCGATAAAGGCAACACCAACCCTTTGGTGGACTTGTTTATTCAGTTTGCACTTAATTATAACTTTTAGTTATTACTGATAACTATTTTTATTGATTCGAATCTTAGATTTCGCCCTATCTTTGTAAAATTATTAATCGATTATATAAAATTTACAAAACTGAATTATTATGGGAACTACAATTTTGATTTTCGTGTTTGGCGCTATTTTCGGACTTATTCTTCAATATGCAAAGCTAAACAGATACAACACCATCAGCGGTCAGGCAATATTAAAAAACAACACTGTGGTAAAAGCTATTTTGGTTACCATTGGTGTGGGAGCCATCCTGTTCAGTATAACTACAGGTTTAGGCCTATCGAATTTTCACATTAAACCATTTGTTGTGGGAGGCATAATTTTAGGCGGCTTAATATTTGGTGCCGGTATGGCCATTCTGGGCTATTGCCCGGGCACGTTAGCAGTATCGCTTGGCGAAGGGTCGATGGATGCTTTGGTTGGAATAGTGGGAGGACTGACAGGTGGTATTGTTTTTACATTGTTACTTCCTTCCATAAAAACCATACTTGGCCCAAACCTCGGCAAACTTTCGTTGTATTCAATAACAGGAAATTTTTCATTTATCTATTACGTTATGGTAATCGTTATTGGCATGTTGATAATTTATGCGGCTTTTTACATTCATATTAAAGAAAAGGCAGTTGACAAAAAATGGATTGCTGCAGGGGTTGCCCTTGCCGTTCTTGATGTTATTGTTTTCCTGACGGCCACCACCAACCGACCCATAGGTGCTTCCACAAGTTACCCATGGTTGGCCGACAGCATTAGCGGACTAACTAACAATGGCTATTTTCAGAAAATAAGCACTCCCGGTTCATGGGAAGCAATCTTTTTGCTGGGAGCCATGGTTGCCGCTTTAACAGGCTCATTAGTAAAAGGCGATTTTAAAATTACCATGGTACACGAAAACTGGAAAAAATACAGAAACAATTCCGCTTCATCAAGAGCCGTATGGGCATTTGTTGGCGGATTTATCTTGATATTTGGTGCACGAATGGCCGGCGGATGTACCAGCGGACACATTATTTCGGGAGGTATGCAACTGGCTTTTAGCAGCTTTACGTTTGCTATTTTTGTATTTATCGGTCTGATTGCCACCGGAAAAGCTTTTTACAACACCAAAAAATAGTTAATAATAAAATACGACTTACAGCTCATAGCTCACAGTTGCAAACTGTGAGCGAAGTTGTGGGCTAAGTTGTGGTTACAGCTATCAGCTCACAGTTGCAAACTGTGAGAGGGAGCTGTATTAAGTTGTTATATCTCACAGTTTGCAACTATGAGCCGTAAATTAATTCACTTTCCCTGTTTTTCCAACATTTGTTTTTGTTACCTTGCACCTTTATTTAAAGGTTTGTTGTCATTGTTGCAATGTACTGATTGAAAAGAATTACCATTATGGGAAAAGTTAGATTTACTGTTTTTATTTTCACTTTTATACTCCTTGCAAACGTTGGGTTTGCTCAAACATCAAACAACGCAGCTATTAGAGGATTTGTTTACGAAACCGAAACCGGTGAGCCGGCCATGTTTTGCAACGTCTATCTTGACGGCACTACCTATGGTGCATCTACCGATATTAACGGATATTTCCTTATTTCGCAGGTCCCTCCGGGAAACTATACACTGGTAATTACTTATCTCGGTTTCGACACTATCCGCAGCAACGTTAAACTTGTTAATGGCGATATTTTAACCCACAACTATCATTTAAAAGCATCTTCGGTTCAGCTACAAACGGTGGAGGTAAATGCTGAAAGACAGGCTGCACGCACGCAAACAAAAACATCGGTGGTAAGCATTGCACCCAAATCCATTAAGCAAATCCCCAGTGTTGGCGGACAGGCTGACATTGCACAGTACCTGCAAGTGGTTCCCGGTGTTGTTTTTACGGGCGACCAGGGAGGACAGTTTTATATTCGAGGCGGCTCACCCATTCAAAACAAGGTTATTCTCGATGGTATGACCATTTACAATCCATTCCATTCCATCGGGCTGTTTTCGGTGTTTGAAACCGACCTTATCCGAAATGCCGACATCTACACAGGAGGATACAATTCAAATTATGGTGGCAGAATATCCTCTATCATGGACATTACATATAAAGATGGTAACAAACATAGAATTTCGGGTGCCGTTGGTGCCAGTACCTTTGGAGCACGCGTACTGCTTGAAGGCCCTATTATTAAGGCCACCGATGAAAACAAAACCAGTTTAACACTTATTTTGTCGGCAAAAAACTCATACCTCGCTCAAAGTTCAAAAGTTTTTTACAATTACATCAACAAAGACGGCCTTCCATTTAATTATACCGACTTATATGGCAAAATGACCCTGAACGGGTCAAACGGAAGTAAAGTCAGCCTTTTTGGGTTTAATTATAAAGACAATGTACTTCAATATAAATCTATTTCCGATTTCGGATGGAATTCGTGGGGTGCCGGTGGAAATTTTGTGGTCATCCCCGGAAAATCACCCATACTTATTGAAGGTTTGTTTGCCTACTCTGAGTATGAAAGCCGAATTAATTCGTCAGCATTGTCGCCCCGAAGCAGCTTTATCGGCGGGTTTAACGGAAAAATCGATTTTACCTATTTTTTTGGGAAAAACGAAATGAAATATGGTGTAGAGGTTCAGGGATATAGAACCGACTACTCTTTTCAGGGGGCCAACGACATATCTATCAGCGAAATAGAAAATTCAACACAGTTGGGAGCCTATATTAAATATAAAACCACGCTTGGAAAATTTATCATCGAACCCGGATTTAGAGTTGAATGGTATGCTTCCCTGTCAGAAGTGTCGCCCGAGCCGCGTCTATCTGTTAAGTACAATGCCACCGAACATTTCAGGCTCAAGTTTGCAGGTGGAATGTATTCACAAAACTTTGTGGCTGCCAGCTCCGACCGCGATGTTGTAAACCTGTTTTACGGCTTTTTAACCAGTCCCGAAAACGTTCCTTCAAATTTTGATGGCAAGCCCGTTGTCTCAAAACTTCAAAAAGCCGATCACGCCATTCTTGGTGCTGAATTCGACATTGGCAAACATATTAACCTTAATTTGGAAGGTTATTATAAGTATTTTCCTCAACTGACCAACATCAACCGGCAAAAAATTTATAATGCAAACAGTGCCCCTCCCGGTGCTACCGACTTGCAAACCAAAGACTATATTCTGGAAAAAGGAAATGCTTACGGCCTCGACTTCCTGTTAAAGTACGATTACCGAAAGGTGAATGTTTGGTTTGTATATTCGTTGGGATATGTACACAGGTTATTCGAAAACGACAAAGGTGAAATGGTTAGCTACACTCCTCACTTTGATCGCAGACACAATGTTAACTTAGTTTTTTCGTATGTTACCGGTTCAAAAAAACAGTGGGAACTGAATGCACGTTGGAACCTTGGAACGGGATTCCCCTTTACTCAGGTGCAGGGTTTTTACGAACACCTGACCATGCCCGGCGGAGTAAATACCAATATAAACACCGAAAACGGACAACTTGGATTAATTTATGGCGAACTGTATGGCGGACGGCTTCCTGTTTATCACAGACTGGATATTGATATTAAACGTAATTTCTTTTTCAGTAAAAACAGTAAACTGGTTGTTGATTTAAGCATTATTAATGTTTACAACCGAAAAAATATTTTTTATGTCGATTTGGTTTCCGGAGAGATAGTTTACCAGTTGCCCTTTATGCCCAGCTTTGGCTTGAATTTTTATTTTTAAATGCCGATTATACAATAAAATATCACATAATAAACTGCCTACCCGACTGCGTCATGCAGGCCCCAGGTCTGATCGTCCGGTTTGAGGTTGAGACGAACGTCCGTTCTCTCAACCTCAAACCGGCTAGTCAGGCAGGTGTTCAATTTAATCCGTTTGCCGTAATACTTGGTCACCACGGGTTAGCTGGCTTTTATTCCCCTCCCGAAAACTATCGGGGCAAAAACTCCCGGTAAATACAGGTTAAAAACTAAGATTTCTTATGAAAAATTTGGAATTACAATTGGTAAAGGTTTTCTGACACCAGATTAATAACCAAATATTAACCCGGAAATCAATCCAGCTTTGCTCCACATTTTTTACAATAAACAGCATCATCGTCATGTTGGTCAAACATGCAATTCTGACAAATCTGAGTATTCAGGTTGGTTTTTTTATTGGCACTATGCACTTCGGCTGTTATTATTCCGGTGGGTACGGCTATAATAGCATAGCCAACAATCATTAAAAGTGCCGCAATACTTTGTCCTAAAACCGTTTGAGGGGCAATGTCGCCATAGCCAACTGTGGTAATGGTTACAATAGCCCAATAAATGGAAACCAGAATGCTGGTAAAACCGTGTTCGGGGCCTTCGACAATATACATGAGCGAACCTACAATAATTACAATGGCAACCACAGCCTCCAAAAAAACAATAATTTTAGCTCTGCTGTTTTTTAAGGCACTCGTTAAAGTGTTGGCTGCTTTAACATAGCGCGCCAGCTTTAACACTCTGAAAATCCTAAGCATTCGGAGAACACGTATAATCACCAGCACATGCGACCCGGCAAAAAACAGCGCCAGATAGGTTGGAACAACAGCAATAAAATCGATGATGCCAAAAAAGCTGAAAATATACCGTAAAGGTTTGTCAACCGAATAGATACGAAGAAAATATTCCACAGTAAATAAAATGGTTAACACCCACTCGGTGTAATAAAACAACTGTCCGTATTTGGTAGTTAACGAAGGTTCACTGCTCAATATTACGACAACTACACTTAGCAGGATTGCAATTAACAAAACAACATCAAAAGCTTTGCCTGCGGGTGTATCGGCTTCAAATATTATTTCATGAAGCCTTTTTCGAAAACCCATTCTGTTTTCCATTTTATGATTTTATTACGAAACTAAACTTTTTTTACCAATCAACATGAATAGAAAGTTGCTAAAGCATTAATGTTGATGATTGAAACTTTCAAAAACACCCATTCCAAAAAGGGCGATGTCATATTTTACAGGGTCGGAGGCATCCAATAGCCTTAACGCAGCAGTAAGCTCTTCAACAGCTTTCCAATCGTTTTGCTTTCGGGTTAGCAGGCCGAGTTTTCGGGCGGTGGCTCCTGAATGCACATCCAACGGACACATTAAAGAAGCAGGTAATATTTGTTGCCAAAGCCCGAAGTCAACTCTATTGTCGTCACGTCTTACCATCCAACGCAAAAACATATTGATTCGTTTGGCCGCCGAACCTTTTAAAGGATTAGCCAAATGTTTTTCGGAGCGTAATAAATGGTCGGTTTCTAACAATTCTTTTCGAAAACCTACGATTACATCTTTTATTTGATTGTTTTTCCGATAATACTCAATGGCTACTTTTTCAAGGCCTCCCATCGTCCGGTATAAATTACGCAGAGCAAAAACTAAAAACAACAAATCATCACCATTAAAAGTCCTGTAAACAAACTTTCCCAGTGTTTTAAACTCATTTTCAGATGCATTGATAATAAAACTTCCCGGTTCATTACCCATCAAATCAATCAATTGCGATGCACTCTTTAATATTGCTTTCCGGTTACCCCACGATATCAAGGCTGTCAAAAAACCTGCAATCTCTATATCATTTTTGTTGCTAAACCGATGAGGAATACTAACCGGGTCGGTAATTATAAATCCGGGATGATTGTATTTTTCAACCCTGCTATCCATTAACTCTTTAAGTGACAACATTAATTTTATATATTATTAATAATTATTCTAAATAATTACTATCTTTGTACAAAATAAAGATAAAAAACTTTAATACTATGAAAAAAATAATTCTTTTATCAGCCATGCTTTTTACAGCAGCCATCTTTGTTAGCATTTCTGCTACCGAAGATATTGTAAACAATACCATTCCGGGAAACGAAAAATATGTAGTTCCCGAAAATGTTCAGGCCATCATTGACAACAAATGCTTTGATTGTCACAGTACTAAATCAAAAAATTTAAAAGCAAAAATGAAGCTGAAATTTGATAAAATGGCTCATTTAAAAACTCACAAGCTACTTGGAAAACTTGATAACATTGCTGAATCAGTTACCGAAGGTGATATGCCTCCGAAAAAAGCAATTAAAAAATATCCCGACTTAAAGCTAACCGCCGAAGAGGTTAAAACCCTTTCTGACTGGTCAAACGGGTTAATTTCTAAAATTGCAGGAGAATAATACTATATTTGTCAGTTAAGTAAAATTAATTGATTATGAACAAGCTTCTTGTAGCCCTTTTTGCGGCATTTGTTATTATCCAGTTTATCCCTGCAAATTTGCCGGTGGTTGTTAAACAAAACAAAGATGACCTGATTGCAACTACCGATGTGCCTGCTGACATTGCCCAAAAATTAAAAACCTCTTGTTACGATTGTCACTCAAACGAAACAAACTACCCGTGGTATTCGTACGTAGCTCCGGTATCATTTTTAGTTAGCCGTGATACGCGTGAAGGACGCCGGAAACTTAATTTCTCCATCTGGAATAATCTGTCGAAAGTAAAAAAAGCCAAGTACCTCGACAATATTAACGATGAAATCACCGAAGGTGAAATGCCCATGAAAATTTACACCTATCTCCATAGCGGAAGCAAACTCTCTGAAAAAGACAGGGAAGCCATTGCCGCCTGGGCTGACAATTACGCCGAAAGCCTGTTTGACGATTAAATAAGTATCTGTTGTTACCCGGCTAATCCGATTTTGTTCAGGTTCTACATTTTAGTTCCCACTTTTTGTATTTTTGCATCAAATAAAAATGGCTTATGAATTATACTGATGACTACTTTTATTTGGGCATGATAACTAAAATCCATGGTAACAATGGCAACGTTACCGCCTTTCTTGATGTGGATAATCCTCTGGAGTATCAATCGCTTGACATGGTTTTTTTAAACCTCAACAACGCCCTTATTCCCCATTTTGTCGAAAGTATTAAAATCCTCAACAACAAAGCCATTCTCTCTTTTGAGGGCATAAACGACATTGAAAAAGCAGGCGCATTGGTAAAAGCCGAACTATTTCTGCCGCTTTCGTTACTTCCCAAACTAACCGGTAATCAGTTTTATTATCACGAAGTGGAAGGCTTTACAATTATTGACCAACAGTTTGGAGAGATTGGTTTACTAAAAGAAATCCTCGATTATCCCAATCAATCGGTAATGCAGGTCTTTCACAATGAAAAAGAGGTACTGATTCCTGTTAACGACGATATCATCACAAAAGTTGACCGTAACAAAAAGACGATTCATGTAAAAGCACCTGAAGGGCTTATTGATATTTACCTCAACGCTTAATGATGAAAGAAGCTGATAAGCAAAAACCCTTTCATTTTAAACAATTCTCATTGTTTCATCACCGCTCAACCATGAAAGTAGGTACCGATGCCGTGTTGCTCTCGGCATGGATTGACCCCGGTGATGTAAAAACCGTTTTGGATGTGGGTACCGGATCGGGAATTATTGCCCTGATGATGGCCTCACGAACCAATGCAAAAGTGGATGCCATTGATATTGACCCCGAATCGTGCGCAGAGGCCGGACAAAACTTTTTACGTTCTCCTTATAGTAAAAGGTTAACGGTTTTTAATCAGGGATTTACAACTTTTGCTTCTCAAACAAATCGTGCTTACGATTTAGTAATAAGCAACCCGCCTTTTTTTATAAACGACATGAAATCGGAAAACCTGAAAAAAAATAAAGCGCGACATACTGATTCGCTTTCTTACGATGATTTATGTCGTGGTGCCTCCAAACTTATGAATACAAATGGCAGGTTTGCAGTTGTGCTACCCTATGTTGAGAGCAGGATGTTTGTTGAAACGGCATCTAAACACAACCTGTTTTTAAATAAAAAGCTGCTTATTTTTCCGAAGCCCTGTTTTCAGCCAAACCGCGTTAATCTTGAGTTTTGTAAAGAAAAACCTACTAAGATTAAGGAAGAAAAATTTATTATTCGCCAGGAAAGCGGAAACTTTACCCAACAATATGTAGATTTGCTTGGTAATTATTATCTTTCAATAAATAAACAGTAAAAGCAAGCAATTATGAAACATCTAACCAAAATAGCCGTCATAATTCTTTTAACAGGATTATTTGCCTGTAGCAATGCACCGGCACCAAAATCTTTGACATTACGCATTGGTATCTCAAAAATGCATCGTAAGCACACCTATTCCAACTGGCTGCATAGGTATGACAGCACTGTAAAGCTTTATAACCTGTATCCGCTTGGTGTTGATTCGGCTTTAAAGCTTGCCAAAACTCTCGACGGAATACTTATTACCGGAGGAGCCGACGTGTTTCCCGGTTATTACGGCAAGATAAACGACACAGCACGATGCGGAAAGTTTGACCGCTATCGCGACAGTCTTGAAATGGCCTTGATACATTATGCAGTAAACAACAAAGTACCTTTAATAGGAGTTTGTCGTGGCGAACAAATTATCAATGTGGCACTGGGCGGTTCGTTAATCATCGACATTCCAACCGACTGGGATACAGTGGTAAAGCATTCTTCCAAAGACTGGAAAATACAATGGCATGGTGTGAACATTGTTCCCAGTACCCAAATGGCTGCCATTAGCGGACAAACACACGGAACCGTTACCAGCAGCCACCATCAGGCCATCGAGAACCTTGGAAAAGGACTTCGCATATCAGCCTATGCCCCCGACAGTATTCCCGAAGCAATCGAATGGGCAGTACGTGGCAACAATGGTTTTTTAATGGCAACCCAGTGGCATCCCGAACACATGGACACGTTATCACCTTTTTCGGCTCCCTATGCCAAATTGTTTTTAAAAGAATCGAAGACATACGAACAAAAACATCAGTAAAAGCATTAATATTCTGTTAATTATAAAATTTTAGCATGCGTTACCTTTTTATTCTTTTTGTCACTCTTTTTATGAGTGTTGCCGGCTCATTGCAAGCACAAACCAATCCGGGCGATTCGGCAGTAAGGGCTTTTATTCCAAACTTTACGTTTGCCTACCAGTTTCCGGGTAAGGACATGGCTGCTGATTTTGGCTCAAACGCTACCATAGGAGGAGGCTTTTTTTACAAAAGTAAATCCAACCTGTTGCTCTCGCTCGACTTTAATTACATTTTTGGCGGAACCATTAAAAACGAAAAACAAATCCTTTCGATGGTGCTTAACAGCGATGGTTACATTATTGATGGCAACGGTACCTATGCCTTGTACACCGTTTATGAACGCGGTTTTACTTTTAATTTCAGAGTTGGCAAAGTGCTGAACCTTTTAAGCATCAATCCAAACTCAGGAGTTATGATTATGGGAGGAGCCGGTTACCTGACACATTTTGTAAAAATTGATAATCAACACCAAACCGCACCTCAAATTAGTGGCGATTACGCCCTGGGATACGACCACATAAGAGGAGGGCTGGCACTAAATCAATTTATCGGGTACTATTTTTTGGGAAACTCACGAATACTGAATTTTTATGCCGGCTTTGAGTTTTATCAGGCGTTTACCCGCAGCACACGCGATTACAGTTTCGATATGATGCAAAAAGATACCAAAAAATACACCGACCTTTTTTACGGATTTAAAATAGGCTGGATGATTCCGGTTTACAAGCGGGCACCACGTAAATTTTACTACTATTAATCATAGCCACGAATGCACGAATAACTTTTGTTTGCCACCAATGAAAAGAATTATGTAAAAAATTATCAAAACAAGGCTATTGAAAATGGATACTTAGAGATGACGGAGCCTGATTCTCCAAATAGCCCGACCCGGAAATACCGTCTTACTAAAAAAGGATTGATATTAAAACGCAAACTAAAATGATAAAAAATAATTTTGCTAAAGTTTGGATAACAAACAAAAAAAACCATTCGTGCATCCATGGCATATAAAAACCATATTAGTGGCAACAAAAAAACATTCGTAAATCAATGAGCCTAATCTACAACATATCCATTTGGTTTTATCTGACAGTCATTAAGCTGGCAGCACGGTTTAATACCAAAGCTGCCCAATGGACTAAAGGACGAAAAACTGTTTTTACCGACCTTAAAAACCAAATCGGCAGTGAAGATCAAATAATATGGTTTCACGTAGCAAGCCTTGGTGAGTTTGAACAGGGGCGGCCATTAATGGAAAAAGTAAAAAACTCGTTTCCCGGACATAAAATCTTACTCACGTTTTTTTCGCCTTCGGGCTACGAAGTTAAAAAAAATTATTCCGGAGCCGATTACATCTTTTACCTTCCCATTGATACCAAAACCAACGCCGAAAAATTCATATCCATTGTAAAGCCAAAGATGGCACTGTTTGTAAAGTATGAGTTTTGGTTTAACTACATCAATCAATTGTACAAAAACAAAATCCCCCTGTTAATGGTTTCGGTTATTTTCAGGCCTTCGCAGCACTTCTTCAGGTTTTGGGGAGGGTGGTTTCGAAAGCAGCTTGGAAAGGTTACCTGGTTTTATGTACAAAACGACCAATCCGTTGAACTGCTGAACCAAATTAACATCTTTCACGTTTCCAAAAGCGGGGATACACGGTTCGACAGGGTAAAAACACTGACCGAAACCCCACATAATATTTCTGTAGTTGAAATGTTTAAAGGTGATGGCATGCTGTTGATAGCAGGTTCATCGTGGCCACCTGACGAAGAGATTCTAAAATATGTGTTAAATAAAACCAAAACTCCTTTCCGGTTAATTATAGCTCCTCATGTGGTAAATAACAAACATATTAATGAGCTTAAACAAAAGTTCAAAAAGTGGAATCCCGTTCTTTTTACCGATTATGGTAACACATCCACTGAAGGCTCGCAAGTGATGATTTTAAATACCACAGGCATGCTGTCGCATGTTTACCGTTATGCCGATGTTAGTTACATTGGCGGTGGTTTTGGAGTAGGAATTCATAACCTGTTGGAACCTGCAACGTGGGGACAACCGGTTATTTTTGGACCTAATTATAATAAATTTCAGGAAGCACACGATCTTATTAACCTCAAAACAGGTTTCACCGTATCAAACAAAGAAGAAACTTTAAAAGTTGTTGAAACGCTGCTTTCGGACAAATCAATGCGGGATACCATAGCAAACACCAATAAAAGATATATTGCCGACAGTGCCGGAGCCACCGATATCGTACTCGAAAAAATTAAAGAGTTTATTGTTGAGCCTTCTACGGCAAACAAGCTTTAGCCGTTCTGCTCCTCTAATAAGTTTTTTATATAGGTTGGTTCGGATTTACCTGCCTCTGCCCGATTAGGTTATTCAGGTTGACGCACTCAAAAGCTCGTTCGGATTTATAATCAGAACGACATTATGACCATTTAATAAAAGTGTTATTATCCATCAGATTACTTACCCGTACCCAACTGCGTCATTCAGGTCGGCACGCCGAATAGGCACGTTCGGATGAGTTTGCCTGCGGCAGGCTTACAAACCTGAAATAGCTCGGGCATTTAATGAAACATTTTCTTGGGTGCTTAAAGAAATATCTTAGGGTAAAACCACGGAGTGGTTTAATATGAATAACCATCGGTGAAACCGGTCGTTAAAAACAATAAAACCTTAAAAGAACCCTGAATGGGTTCAATAAATTTTGTTTAACCCTTTCAGGGTTATTATTTATTACATCTATTTATTTCCCTGCACTTTGTACAGGGCTATTCGTATTAAATCCTTTTAGGATTTCGCCAGCATATTTATAAATGGTTTTTTATAATTCATTTGAATATGCCCTCATAGCTTTCAGGTTACCCGCTTTGCCTGACGGACAGGCCTGCCCCTGCCCGACTAAGTCATTCAGGCGGGCGCGCCAA